>DATFKK010000083.1 GCA_035268685.1 Candidatus Krumholzibacteriia bacterium
CGCAGGACTCGGCGTTGAACGGAACCGCAGAACCAACGCCGGTCCGCGGCGTATCCGGAGCCCGGCAGCGAACTCGAAGCCGAGATAATCGCCGTATCCGAATGCGAAAACCGCTGGGACCGGTCCCGAAGCGAGGTTACAGCACACAAAAACACCGAGGCTCTCGCGAACCCCGGCCAACCTCTGAGCCAAACATGACGTTTCCGTCTATCCGCGTGGCTCCAACTGAATTTGGCCAGTTCCCCCCAACCCCGCGAACCCCGCGAGGCGGGCCGAACCGCGTTCCTCTGAAGACTACCCCCTCCCCGCCTCCCGGTCCAGCCCCTCACCCCTCGTCGAACAGCCCGTCCACCGGGCTCCGCACCGCACCGGCCCCGCGTCCGAGGACGTGCGTGTAGATCTGGGTCGTCTGGACGCTGGCGTGGCCCAGCAGCTCCTGCACGGTGCGGATGTCCGCGCCGTCCTCGAGGAGGTGGGTGGCGAAGCTGTGGCGGAAGGTGTGGCAGGTCGCACGCTTGTCGATCCGGGACATCAGGACGGCCTGGCGCACGGCCTTCTGGACGGCGCTCTCGTGGAAGTGGTGGCGGCGGCGTTGTCCGGTCTCGGGGCATCGATAGCTGCGGGTGGCGGGAAAGAGCCACTGCCACGCCCATTCCTGGCCGGCGCGGGGGAACTTCACGTCCAGGCGGTCGGGCAGGGCGACCCAGCCCCACCCCTTGGCCACCAGGGCCTCGTGGACCTCCCTGCAGCGGGCCATGTGGGCACGGAGGGGGTCGATGGCCGCGCCGGGCAGGACGGTCGTGCGGTCCTTGCGGCCCTTGCCGCGGCGGACGGTCACGGTCCGGCGGCCGAAGTCGAGGTCCTGGTTGCGGAGGGTGCAGGCCTCCATCAGGCGGAGGCCGCTGCCGTAGAGGAGCATGGCGATCAATTGGGGAGTTCCGTTCAAGCAGCGGAGGACGGCGCGGATCTCGGGGCGTGTGAGGACGGTGGGCAGGCGGCGGGGTTTCTTGGCGCGGGTGATGCCGTCGAGCCAGGGGAGGTCGATCTCGAGCACGCGGCGGTACAGGAACAGGATCGCGGCCAGGGCCTGTTCCTGGGTGGTGGCGGACACGCCGCAGTCGGTGGCCAGATGGCTGAGGAAAGCCTCGATCTCGCGGGCGCCGAGGTCGCGGGGGTGGGTGCACCCGTGGAAGTGCACGAAGCGCCGGATCCAGTGCCGGTACGCGTCGCGGGTGCGGTGACTGTAGTGGCGGGCCTCGATTGCACGGTCGAGGCGTTCGAGCAGGCGCGGGGGCCGGTTCGGCATCGCGGCGGCGCGCTTCCGGGAGGCCGGTTCCGCCGTTTATAGCACATCGCGCTTCCGGGGCGGAACATCCCCGGTCCGTCCACAGGCGGAGCGCACGACGCACGGCGCACGCATGCGCAACGCCGCGGACCTACTCCCGCTCGAACTCCAGGAACTCCACGGGCGCGCCGTCGCACAGGACGAAGGCCACGCGCACACCGTCGGACGGACGGTTCGGTGCGATCAGGATCTCGTGGCCGGCGAGCGCGGCGTCGAGGTCGTCGACCTCGAAGGCCACGTGGGGCACGGCCTGGACGATCGCGGGGAAGGGGCAGTCGGGACCGTAGCGCATCCACTGGATCCCGTAGGGATTGCTCTCGTGGTCGGTGCAGTGGGTGTCGTAGCGCTCGAGATAGACCTCGCCGGGCTGCGGCTCGTTCGTGGGAATGCCGACGTGGTGGAATCGCACGTCCGCCCCCCTACGCCCGCACCCCGTCGAACTCGGGGAACTGCTGTTCCTTCTGCTTCAACCGACGCAGGAAACCGGCCGCGAACACCTTCTTCATGCCGGCCAGTTTCATCTTGTGGAGCTTGTGGCCGCCGGGGTTGTCGCTCAGGCCCTCGCACTCCTCGGGGAGCATCACCAACGACACGTGGATGTTGGGGGCCACGCCCACGGGCAGGCGCTTCTCCATGCAGCGGTCGTAGAGGCGCGCGAACACGGGCACCATCGACTCGGTGCTGGGCACGGGCTCGTCGGCGTAGTCGGTGTTGATGAGCGGGCGGAACACGCACACGGTGGGGATGGCGCCCTTCTCGGTGATCCAGTCGATGGCCTCGATGCTCTTCTCGGGTGGTTCGAGGCCGGCGATGATCTCGCCGTTGGTCACCCACGGCTCGAACTTCGTCAGGTCGCCGGGGCCGAGCGAGGCGCAGTACTCGATGGCCTCGAGGTAGCGGTCGAGTCCGTACTGGGTGTGCTTGCCGGGACACACGTCGACGAAGCGCTCGCGGTCGAAGATCTCGAAGCAGAAGCTGACGCGGTTGACGCCCATCCTCTTGAGCTCGTCGTAGCGCTTCAGGTCGCTGTGGGGCGGGGTCTGCACGCCGACCATCAGACCCGTCTGCTCCTTGATGGCCACGATGTAGGGCTCGAGCAGGTCGAGGTAGGTCTCGCCCTCGTAGTGGCCGGTGTTGAAGTCGACGTAGGTGATGCCGCTCTGCAGGCGGGCGGCGCGCACGACCTCGAGCACCTCCTCGACGTTCTTCTCGTCGGCGTCGTCGTGGCCGAGGTTCAGGCCCACGCTGCAGAACTTGCAGTTGTCGCGCACGGGGCGGGTCCAGTACTCGCACACCTTACCGGGATACACGCCGAGGTAGGTCCCCTGCAGGGTGCCGATCTTCGACATCTGCTTGTCGGAGGTCGTGGTCCGCCAGTCGTACCACTCGGGCCGGGGCGACAGCCGGAGGTCGCCGACCTCCTCGCCGTCGAGGCGCAGGAAGAAGCGACCGTCCTCGTGGTTCACGGTGTAGGGCGAGTCCATGGCGAAGGGCTCGACCACGGGGATGTTGGTCCACAGACCTCCGGGCAGCACGGCCTCGAGTCCGCTGCCCAGACCGGCGCGGGTGCGCAGGATGGGGCGTCCGCCGGCGTCCTCGATCAGGCAGCTCTCGTCGAGGCGGGCACCCCGGCAGTAGAGGTCGAGCTTGAGCAAGGACGGATTGGTGCGGACGTCGTGCGGTACGATGGCCATGAGCGCCTCCGGCTGGGGTCGTCCCCCAACAATAGGAAGCACCCGGCGTCGACGGTGCCCGGAATCGCTCCGATCCGTTGCGAAAGCGTGATCAACCGGCGAGAGCGACGCTCAGCGCCGCCTGGACCAGGCCGATCACGGCGCCGAGGACGCCGCCGAAGAAGGTGATGTGGCGGAACTGCTTGCGGCTGAAACCCAGGATCAGCTCCTCGAGCACGGCGATGTCCATGGCGTTGATCTTGTCCTCGAGCCGCTTCGCGATGTCGAGTTCGCCGCCCTCGCCCACGAGGTCGAGGGCCATGTCCTCGACCCCCTCGAGGATCTTCTGCACGATCATGGGCTTCATCGACTGCACCATGCTCGCCATGGGACCGAACTGGTCGAGCATCTCCTGCACCTTGGCGTCGACGATCCCGCGGGCGCGCTCGCCGGTCAGGGCCTGGTGGATCTCGTCGCCGCCGAGCAGCTGTGCCTCGAAGGTGGTCGCGATGTTGTGGGCGATCTGTCCGCGCTGCGACGGAATCACGCCGGGCGTGAACGGCAGTCGGACGCCGCCGACCCGCACCTCGCGGTAGGGGCGGAACAGCATCTTGATGGCGATCTGATTGGTGAGCGCACCGATCGCGGCGCCCACCAGTGGGAACAGGACGAAATTCCAGGGCACGGCGCAGGGCCTCCTGATCGCAGCCGACGTCGGACGGGCGGACGAGCGCAAACGATAGGGTGCCTGCCGAGTCGGCCGCCACCGCGCCGCCGGTCCCTCCCGCGCAACCCCCGCCACGCTCCCGCCGTACACCGCGCGTCCCCGTCCGCCGCCCGGCGCCGTAACCAACGGCGCCGTCGGGTGTCCACACCGTCGGAACGATCATGACGAGCTGGTCCTCGACCTACCGCGCGCACGCGCCGGGCCTGCGGGCCTTCCTCCGGCGACGCCTCCGTTCGGCGGAGCTCGCCGAGGACCTGTGCCACGAGGCCTTCGCGCGGGCCATGGTGCACGAGGACCAGATCCGCGATCCGTCGCGCATGCGTTCCTACCTGTACCGGATCGCCACGAACCTGGTGCTGAACCTGAAGCGGCGCCCGGACGTGGTCCGGACCGAGTCGGACCTGGGCGACGAGGTCGACCTCGCGGATCGGCGCGGCCACGGCCCGGGACCGGACGACGACCTGGACGCCGCCGAGCTGCAACGGAGGATCGACGCCGTGCTCGCCAGCCTTCCCACCGACCAGGCCCGGGCCTTCCGCTGGGCGGTGCTCGAGCGGATGCCCTACGCCGACATCGTCGCGTACACGGGCTGGTCGCTGTCGAAGGTGAAGATCACGGTGTTCCGCGCGCGCAAGCGGGTGATCGCCGCGCTGTCCGACCTGCGGCCGAACGTGATCGACCGCGCCGACCCGACCGCGGCCGAGGAGAACGAAGGATGAACCACCACGACCACGATCCCGAACTGCTGGCGTCGCTCGCCCTCGACGACGAGATCGACCACGACGAGCTGCTGCGTCTGCTCGACGCGATGGCCGACGATGCCGACGCCCGCCGCTCCTGGCGCGAGGCGCGTGCAACGCAGGCGATGATCGCCCGAGCGGGCGCGTCGGTGCCGACGGATCGCAGCGCGCGTCCGCAGCCAGCCTCGCGACGGCGGCCGGCCCCGCGTCGATCGCGCCGACGTCTGGCGGCCGCGGCCGTCGGCGTGGCCGCCATGATCGTCGTCGGTCTCGGCCTCGCGCGCATGCTCCCCGCCGACCGCGGCCCGGTGACGACCACCACCGCCTACGACGTGCGCCTCGGCGAGAACGCCGGCGCGATGAGCGACGAGCGTTTCGTCGACCTCGCCGTCGAACTGCTGCGCGCCGACGAACGCTACCGCGACGAGATGTTCGCGCTGCTCGACGAGGTCAGGGCGACGGCCATCGTTCCCGAGAGCCGCGCCCACGAGCGGCGCCCCGCCCGCGAGACCCGCATCGCCCGCAGCGCGTCCGACGACGACTTCGACCGTTCCCGTGAATCCACCGCCTCCCTTCCCGCCGCCTTCTGAACCCGTCCCGCGCGACCGCGCGCACGAGGAGACCACCATGTCCCGCATCCCGATCGTCACCGTGACGGCCCTGGCGCTGTTGCTCGGCGGCACGACCGCCGGCGCCCAGGATCCCAGCGGCTTCATCCACGGCACGGTTCTCACCGAGTCCGACACCGAGTACCGAGGCTTCATGCGCTGGGGCCGGCAGGAAGCCTTCTGGGACGACCTCTTCCACTCGCTGAAGGAAGACCTCCCCTACGTCGACGAGATCGAGGACATGGACCTCGGCGAGAAGGAGGAGGAGCGTGGCGGCAAGTTCCGCCTGTTCAACGTGCGCATCGAGTGGGAGGACGACGGGTGGGGCGCCTCGCGCGTGTTCGTGGCCCGCTTCGGCGACATCGATCGGATCGAGGTGACGGGCGACGAGGACGCGACGGTGGTCCTACGCAGTGGCGAGTCCTTCGACGTGAGCGGCTACTCCGACGACGTCGGCCGCGCGATCCGCATGTACGACGACAGCCTCGGCGAGATCGACCTCGAGTGGGATCGCATTCGCACCATCACCTTCTCCGCCGCCCCGCGCACGGCCGATCCCGGCTCCGAACGCTTGTACGGAGTCGTCGAGACCGAGTCGGGCACCTTCGAGGGCTTCGTCATGTGGGACAAGGAAGAGTGCACCACGCGCGACCTCCTCGATGGCGAGAGCGAGGACGGCGAGCTGTCGATCGAGTTCGGGCGCATCGCCTCGATCGAACGACGCGGCCGCAGCAGCTCGATCGTCGAACTGCGCGACGGCCGGCGTCTGCGCCTGCGCGGCAGCAACGACGTCGACGACGACAACCGCGGCATCATGATCGAGGACGAGCGCTACGGGAAGGTCACCGTCGAGTGGGACGCCTTCGACCGCCTCGAACTGCGCGACGCCCCGGGCAGCGGGCGCGGTTACGACGACTATCCGCAACCGCAGCCGCTGTTCGGCACCGTGATCACCGCCGACGAGGTCCGCCACCGCGGTCGTGTGGTCTTCGACCTCGACGAGGCGGGAAGCTGGGAGATGCTCAACGGCAGCATCCGCGACGTGTCGTTCGACATCCCCTTCGAGCGGATCCGCTGGATGGAACCGATCGACGACGACGCCACGTTGATCGGGCTGCGCGGCGGCCACGAGCTCGAGCTCGAGGACAGCCAGGACGTGAGCGACGCCAACGACGGCCTGTTGATCTACGACGAGTCCGACGAACCGGTGTACGTCGGGTGGACCGACGTGCGCCGCATCGAGTTCGAACGCTGATCCACCGCCCACCCGGTGGACGGGAGGGCCGGGCCCGTGGCGGGACCCCGGCCCTCCTCCTTTCCTGCTCCCGGCCCACCGCACTCCGCCCGGGAGACCCGTCCGTGCTCGAGGAACACGCCTTCACCTGCCCCTACTGCTGGGAGACGATCGTCTTCGTCCTCGACCTCTCGGTCGACGAGCAGGAGTACGTGGAAGACTGCGAGGTCTGCTGCCGCCCGATCCTGGCCCGCGTGCGGGCCGAGGACGGCGAACTGCTCGACTTCGAGGCCCGCACCCTCGAATAGTGCAACCCGCCCGGAGCACCCTCCGTAGAGCGTATACCTTTCCGATACCGATGTGATATCATAGCGATATCCAACCACCGGCCCGACGCACACGGGCCGGACAACCGGAGGCGCTCGCATGTCCACCATCCCCAGCTCCGTGCCCTCGAAGGAGAAGACGCTCCGCCCGGTGAACGGCGGCCTGCTCCTTACGTTGACCATCATTCTCTACCTGGCCATCGTCGGGAGCTTCGTCTGGGTCGCCGTCCAGACCGATTCCTTCTACCTGTCCCACCTCGTGCTCCTGATCCTGGCCACCATCGCCCTGCCCTTCGTCCTGGCCGGCCTCTTCGTGGTCCCGCCGCGCGAGGCCCGGGTCCTGGTCCTGTTCGGCAAGTACGCCGGCACCGTCCGCGATCCGGGCTTCTTCTGGGCGAATCCCTTCGCCAAGCGCACGGACGTCTCCCTGAAGGCCGTGAACATCGCGAGCGAGCGGATCAAGGTGAACGACCTCGACGGCAACCCGATCGAGATCGGTGCGGTGGTCGTGTACCAGGTTCGCGACACCTCGCAGGCGGTCTTCGATGTCGAGGACTACCGGCAGTTCACCGACATCCAGGTCGAGACGGCGGTCCGCAAGCTGGCGAGCATCCATCCCTACGCCGACGACAGCGACGACGTGGTGTCGCTCCGTGGTGACAGCGAGGAGGTCTCGAACGAGCTGCTGACCGAGCTGCAGGACCGGCTCGACCGCGCGGGCATCGAAGTCATCGAGGCCCGGCTCAGCCACCTCGCCTACGCCGCCGAGATCGCCTCGGCCATGCTGCAGCGGCAGCAGGCGGCGGCGATCGTCGCGGCCCGTCGGCAGATCGTCGACGGCGCGGTGGGCATGGTCGAGGACGCGATCCACTCGCTGGCCGACAAGGACATCATCGAGCTCGACCCCGAGCGGAAGGCCACGCTCGTGGGCAACCTGCTCGTGGTCCTCTGCGGCCAGGCCGACGCCCAGCCGGTGATCAACACGGGCACGATGTACAACTAGCCCCGCTCGGGCCGGAGCCATGAGCGAAGACCGCCCGAAGTACGATGCCGAACGGCATCCCGACCGCCGCGAGGGTCCCCGCCGGGGATCCTCGCGCAAGGCGTTCCTGGTGCGGCTCCCGCCGGACCTGCACGACGAGCTGCGTCGTTGGGCCGACGCCGAGCTGCGCAGCCTGAACGCGCACATCGAGTACCTGCTCCGCGAAGCGGTCCGCCGGAAGAAGGGTTCGGACTGAGACCGGGGATCCGGGCGAAGGCACTTGTCGTCGCGCCCGACCTCTCGTATCCCCGGGACGAGCTCGCGCCCCCGCTCACCTGCGCCGTTCTCACCTCTTCCCGGAGTTCCGTGATGCTTCGACCCGTCGTGCTGACCCTGCTCGCCGCCCTGACGATCCACACCGTTGTCCAACCCGCCGCCCACGCTGGTCTACCGACCAAGGTCACCGTCCGCGTGCTCGCGCACGACGCCAAGCTGATCGGCTCGGTCGCGGGCGGCGTGGCGATCACCGTCCGCGACGCCGCGACCGGGCGGATCCTGGCCGAGGGGGTCCAGCGCGGCGACACGGGCTCGACCGACGCGATCGTCCGCGAGCCATGGGTCCGGGGCGAGCAACGCCTCGACACCGAGGGTGCGGCCGGCTTCACCGCCACCCTCGACCTGGACGCGCCCACGCTGGTGGAGGTCGAGGCCCGCGGACCGATGGGCTTCCCGACCCCGCAGCACCGCGCCACGCGCACCGTGCGCCTCGTCCCCGGCGAGGACGTCGCGGGCAACGGCATCGTCCTCACGCTGCAGGGCCTGATCGTGAACCTGATCGAGCCCTCCACCGAGGCCACGTTCGCCGCCGGCGACACGATCGAGGTCGAGGCGGGCATGAAGCTGCTCTGCACCTGCCCGATCGAGGAGGACGGCCTGTGGGACGCGGCCGACTACGACGTCCGCGCCGAACTCTGGCGTGGCGGCGAGCTCGTGGTGAGCGCTCCGCTGGACTTCTCGGGCCGCCGCAACGTCTTCGCGGGCGATCTCGAGCTGCCGACCCTCGAGGACGACGACTCCGAGGTCCACGAGCTCCGGATCGTCGCCGGAAACCCTGATCAGGGCAACTGGGGCACCGATCGCGCCACCTACCGCCTGGAGCGCTGACCCGGCACCGCCGAGCGCACGCCCTCACCGCCACCCACCCCTCACCGCCGCGGGGATTCGCACCCCGCGGCGGAAATTCCTACCCACGAACGATTCTCTAAAGCGGAACGCGACCCCGCCGATACCTCCGCGAAGTCGCGGTTCGCTGTCCTTCTTCGGGCTCCCATCTCCACGACCGAAGTCAGGCGCAGAACCGAATGTGGAACGCGGCCCCACCGTACGGGGGCCCTGCGGAGGAATCGACATGCGAGCATTTCCGACCATCGCCCTGATGGCCCTGGTGTGCGTCCTCGCCACCGCTCCGGCCGCCTCGGCACAGGACGTGGCCGTGCACGGCTTCGCGAGCCAGGGCTACCTGCGCTCCAGCGCGAACAACTACCTGGGCGACACCGAGGACGGGTCGGCCGAGTACCAGGAGTTCGCCTTCAACATCGCCAGCCAGATCCAGGACGACCTGCGTGTGGGCGTGCAATTCTTCGCGCGCGATCTGGGCCCGCTGGGCAACAACGAGATCGAGCTCGACTGGGCCTTCGGCGACTACCGCTGGCACGACCAGCTCGGCTTCCGCGTGGGGCGCTACAAGATGCCCTACGGCTTCTACAACGAGACCGCCGACTTCGACGCCGCGCGCACCGCGGTGTTGATGCCGTCGGGCGTCTACGACATGCGCTACCGCGACCTGCTGGTCGCCGCGAACGGCGTGCAGGCCTACGGCCGCCTGAACCTGATCCCCGGCATGAACGGTGGGATCGACTACACGGCCTTCTACGGCACGACGGGTGCGGAGCAGGGCGGCTCGGTCGACCGGACCTTCGACGCCGCCTACGACGCGCTGCCGGACCCGGCTTTCGGCGGGATCTCGACGGGCACCAACATGACCGACCTCACGGTGAACTACCTCGCCGGCGGATCGCTGCAGTGGGAAACGCCCCTGCAGGGCCTGCGCGTGGGCGCCTCGTTGGTGCACTACGACGCCGACTTCACCTTCCGGTTCAACGATCCGAACTTCGCCGGCATCTACCAGCAGGCCGGCGGCGTGCAGGACCTCCTGTTCACCACGAAGAACACGAACTTCTCGGTGATCGGTGCGGAGTACACGTGGGGTGACTTCGTCTTCGCGGCCGAGCAGTCGCGTTGGAAGGGCGACTTCGAATCGCAGGCGCCCTCGGTCGTGGCCCAGCTGCCGGCGAACATGTTCGATCCGTCGGCACCGGACGGCATGATGACGGAGATCCCCATCGCGGTCGCGAGCGATCAGATCAACTACGAGAGCTGGTACGCGCAAGGCAGCTACCGGGTGAACGAGTGGCTCGAGTTCGGCAGCTACTACTCGATCTACTACCAGAACGCCGACGACAAGAACCGCGACGATCCGAACGCCTTCCAGCAGGACATCGCCGTCAGTGCCCGCTTCGACGTCAGTTACGCCATGACGGTGAAGCTCGAGGCGCATTTCATGGAAGGCTACGCCCAGCTGCTGAGCGACATCAATCAGGGCCTTCTCGGCGCCGGCGATCTCCCGGACGAGAGCTGGACCATGTTCGCGGCGAAGACCTCCTTCGTCTTCTAGGAACCGGGAGTGAGAACCATGAAGAACCGCATTCTGACGGCCCTCGCCCTGGTCACCCTCGTCGCACTGTCCGCGCTTCCGGCCCACGCCGGCCCGAAGGTGATCGTGAACAGTGACGCCGGAGTCAGCAGCGTGTCGGCGGAGACCGTGAAGAACGTCTTCCTCGGCAGGACCACGAAGTTCGACAACGGAACCAAGGTCACCTTCGCCGTGCTGAAGGATGGCGCCGCACACGAGTCCTTCCTGGACGACGTGGTCGGCAAGTCCCCGAGCCAGTTCCTCAGCTACTGGCGAAAGCTCGCGTTCTCGGGCAAGGGCACCATGCCGCAGGAGTTCGACTCCGAAGACGCACTGGTGGCCTTCGTGCAGAGCACGCCGGGCGCGATCGGGTACGTGAGTGAGAGCACCGCGACCGACGGCGTGACCGTCGTCGCGCTCGACTAGCCACGGCCGGAGAGGGGGCGGACGGGAATCCGCCCCCGACGGCCCGGAACGGGAGATTTCCGGCGATGGCGATGAGGATCCGGCACAAGGTCTGGTTGGCGAGCGTGATCCTGCTCGCGGGCTACCTGATCAACGTCACCCTCGGCTTCGTCCAGAACGGACAGACCGAGGCCACGCTGCGCACCACGGCCGAGACGAGCTTCCCGGCCGCGCAGCACTGTCAGAAGGTCCTGACCGACTTCGAGGACCAGTCGCGTCTGTTCGAGGAAGGCGTGATCTTCGGCGAGCAGGAGATGCTGACGAAGGCCCGCGACAAGGGGGCGACCCTCCTGGAGCGGCTCCGCGAGATCCAGGCCCTCGAAGGACTCGACGAACACCTAGCGGCCGACATCGACCGCGCGATCGACGAGACCGAGGCCTACAACTCCGCCGCCTTCGACCTGTACCGGAAGATGGCGCAGGGCGACTTCGCGGCGGCGTCGGCCGAGGCCCGGAGCGCGGTCGCGTCGCAGCGCGAATCCCTGCTGGCGCAGCACGAGTCGCACGTCGACCACACCAGCGAGAACCTGCAGAGCACCCTGGCCGACGCCAAGACCGCCAGCCAGCGCGCCCGCGTGGTGAGTCTCGCCCTCTTCGCCGTGGTCATTGCCGTGTCGATTGTGGCCGTTCGCTACGTGACGACCCGTATGATCACCGCCCCGCTGCACACCATCCTCGACCGCATGGCCGACATCGCCGACGGGCAAGGCGACCTCACACAGCGACTCGACGTCCACTCGAACGACGAGATCGGCGAGCTCAGCGAGACCTTCAACCGCTTCGTCGGCAAGATCCAGGACGCGATCAAGGCCGTCGCCCAGAACACCGACGTGGTCGGCCGGTCGGCGCAGTCGCTGCACGAGGTCAGCGAACAGATGCGGGCCACCGCCACGCAGACCATGGAGCGCTCGCAGGCCGCCGAACGCGAGAGCAACGACGTGAACGCCAGTGCGCTGAGCGCCGCGTCGAGCTCCGAGGAGATGTCGAGTTCGATCGACGAGATCGCCCAGAACGCCGCGCTGGCTGCCCAGGAGACGGGCATGGCGGTCGAGAACGTGCAGCAGGCCACGCAGCGGATCGGCGAGCTCGACGCCGCGGGCACCGAGATCGGCAGCGTGATCAAGGTGATCGAGTCGATCGCCGAGCAGACGAACCTGCTGGCGCTGAACGCCACCATCGAGGCCGCGCGCGCCGGCGAGGCGGGCAAGGGCTTCGCGGTGGTGGCCAACGAGGTCAAGGAACTGGCCTCGCAGACCGCGCGGGCGACGGAGGAGTCGACGGAGAAGATCCGCTACATCCAGGAGAGCACGCAGCGCTCGGTCACGGCCATGGACGAGATCAGTGCGGTGATCGGGCGGATCAACGACATCGCCACCACCATCGCCGCGGCGGTCGAGGAGCAGAGCGCGGCCACGCGCGAGATCACCCAGAGCGTGAACAAGGCGGCCCAGGGCAGCTCGGCGATCACGCAGAACGTGGCGCTGGTCTCGCGGTCGGCCCAGGACGCCAGCAACCGGGCGGACTCCACGCTGAGTTCCGCCAACGAACTGTCGACCATGGTCCAGCAGCTCCAGTCGCTGGTCGGGCAGTTCCGCTACTAGAGTCGTCCCGCGCCCCCCGCTCCCGCGGGAGCAACGCACGGCCGGGCCCTCGTGGGGTCCGGCCGTTGCCTTGATCCGGGCCCCGCCGACCGTATGCCGGCGATGTGTGCGCCCTCACGACGCCCGTGCTACATTGCCGCCGGCGAGGGCCACCGACCCCGCCCCGACGTCCCACCGCACCTCCTCCCCGCCGAAGGACGCCGACCATGTCGCGCGCGCACGTCAGCCATTCCGGGGGAGACCTCCTCCGGCCGACCGACTCCTTCGTCCCCCGCCACCTCGGCCCCTCGGACTCCGACACCGAGGCCATGCTGGCCGCCCTGGGGATCGCCTCGATCGACGACCTGATCGACGAGACGGTGCCGGCGGGGATCCGGCTGCCCGAACGCCTGGCGCTGGACGGCCCGCGGACGGAGAGCGAGGCCCTGGCCGAGATCCGCGGCATCGCCGCGGGCAACCGGGTGATGCGCAGCTTCATCGGGATGGGCTACCACGACACGCTCACCCCGGCGGTGATCCAGCGGAACGTGCTCGAGAACCCGGGCTGGTACACGCAGTACACGCCCTACCAGGCGGAGATCTCGCAAGGACGGCTCGAGGCGCTGCTGAACTTCCAGACCATGGTCAGCGACCTGTGCGCGCTGCCGCTCAGCAACGCCTCGCTGCTCGACGAAGCCACGGCCGCGGCCGAGGCCATGGGCATGTGCTGGTCAGTGGGCCGGCAGAAGCGCCATCGTTTCTTCGTGTCCGACGACTGCCATCCGCAGACGATCGCGGTGGTCGAGACGCGCGCCACGCCGCTGGGAATCGACGTCGTGGTCGGAGACCTCGAGGACTTCGACCCGAGCGGCGAGGACTACTTCGGCGTCCTGGCCTCGTACCCGACCACCGACGGCCGCGTGGTCGACCTGGCCGGCGTGGCCGAGCGCGCCCATGCCCACGGCACCCGCGTGGTGGTGGCCGCCGACCTCCTCGCGCTCACGCTCCTGCGCGCGCCGGGCGAGTTCGGCGCCGACATCGCGATCGGCTCGAGCCAGCGATTCGGCGTACCCCTGGGCTTCGGCGGACCGCACGCCGCCTTCATGGCCGCCGCCGACGACTTCAAGCGGCTCATGCCCGGCCGGATCATCGGCGTGAGCAAGGACTCCGCCGGCAAGCCGGCGCTGCGCCTGGCCATGCAGACGCGCGAGCAGCACATCCGCCGCGACAAGGCCACCAGCAACATCTGCACGGCGCAGGTGCTGCTGGCCGTGATGGCCTCGATGTACGGCGTCTACCACGGCCCCGACGGCCTGCGACGGATCGCCGCCCGCGTGCACGGACTCGCCGAACTGGTGCGCACCGCGGCCCGCCGGCTCGGCCACGAGGTCGCCGACGGCCCGATCTTCGACACGGTGCGCATCACGCCGCAGGGCATCGACGCCACCGCGGTGCGCTACGCGGCCGAGCAGCGCGGCCTGAACTTCCGCTGGTTCGACGACGGCTCGGTGGGCATCGCCCTCGACGAGCCGACCACCGCCGAGGAAGTCACCGCGATCCTCGAGTCGCTCACCCCGGCCGACACCGAGACGCCCGAGGTCGAACCCCTGGCCGCCGAGGCGAGCACCGAGGTCGATCCGGCCTTCGCGCGCACGAGCGACTACATGACGCACCCGGTGTTCCACGAGAACCGCAGCGAGCACCAGATGCTGCGCTACCTGCACAAGCTGCAGTCGCGCGACCTGTCGCTGGTGCACTCGATGATCCCGCTCGGCTCGTGCACGATGAAGCTCAACGCCAGCGCCGAGATGGCCCCGGTCACCTGGAACGAGTTCGGGCGCCTGCACCCCTTCGCGCCCGAGAACCAGACCGAGGGCTACCGCGAACTCTTCCGGCAGATGGAATCGACCCTGGGCGAGATCACCGGCTACGACGCCGTGTCGCTGCAGCCGAACGCAGGCGCGCAGGGCGAGTACACCGGCCTGCTGGTGATCCGCGCCTACCACCACGCCCGCGGCGACCACGACCGCGACGTGTGCCTGATCCCGGTGTCGGCCCACGGCACCAATCCGGCGAGCGCGGTCATGGCGGGCATGAAGGTCGTGTCGGTGGACTGCGACGACGCCGGCAACATCGACCTCGACGACCTGAAGGCCAAGGCCGAGAAGCACGCCGACCGCCTGTCGGCGCTCATGATCACCTACCCGTCGACGCACGGCGTGTTCGAGGAGACCGTGCGCGAGGTCTGCGACACCGTCCACGCCCACGGCGGGCAGGTGTACATGGACGGCGCGAACATGAACGCGCAGGTCGGTGTGACCACGCCGGGCTCGATGGGTGCCGACGTCTGCCACCTGAACCTGCACAAGACCTTCTGCATCCCGCACGGCGGCGGCGGCCCGGGCATGGGCCCGATCGGCGTGAAGGCGCACCTGGCGCCCTTCCTGCCCGGTCACCCGGTGGTGGAGACCGGCGGCGAGCAGGCGATCGGTCCGGTGTCGGCCGCCCCCTGGGGCAGCCCGAGCATCCTGCCGATCAGCTGGATGTACATGCGCATGATGGGCGAGGAGGGCCTGCGCCGCGCCACCGGCATGGCGGTGCTCAACGCCAACTACATGGCCCACCGCCTGCGCGACCACTACCCGATCCTCTACAGCGGTCGCAACGGACGCGTGGCCCACGAGTTCATCCTCGACGTGCGCGCCTTCAAGGACTCGGCCGGCGTCACGGTCGACGACATCGCCAAGCGTCTGGTGGACTACGGCTTCCACGCCCCCACCATGAGCTGGCCGGTGGCGGGCACGCTCATGGTCGAGCCCACCGAGAGCGAGTCGAAGGACGAGCTCGACCGCTTCTGCGAGGCCATGATCGCCATCCGCGAGGAGATCCGGGCGATCGAGGACGGCACCGCCGACGGCGACGACAACGTCCTGCACAACGCGCCGCACACCCTGGCCGAACTCACCCGCGACGACTGGCCGCACCCCTACTCGCGCGAGCAGGCGGGCTGGCCGAAGCCGTGGCTGCGCGACGCGAAGTTCTTCCCCTCGGTCGGCCGCGTCGACAACGCCTGGGGCGACCGCCACCTGGTGTGCACGTGCCCGCCGGTCGAGGAGATGGCCGAGGTCTGAACGCCGCTTCCGCCGCGGAAGTCCGCAGAACGCCCCGTCGATCGTCGGCGGGGCGTTCGTGCGTTCAGAAGCGCGCCTTCAGCGCCCCGAAGCTCGAGGCCGTGGCGTCGACCGGATGGAAGGGATTCGGCAGGGTCGCGTTCAGGATCACGCAGGCGTCCGGGTAGGCCTCGCCACCGTCGGTCGCCGGGGTGAAGGGATGGATCTCCCCCTCGCAATCCTGCCAGCCCGGGCGCCCGTCGGGAAACGACGACGGATCCGAACCCGTCAGGCAAACGGCGGTGTCGTCGGGAATCGGGGCCGGGACGAAGAAGTCGATCCGCGCCAGCATGACGGCACCGGTCGCTTCCACACAACTGCCGGTCCCGACCACGACCGAGTCGTAGTCGGGGTCGGTGATCGGCGGAAAGGGCCACGGCACCGTCAGACTCAGGACGATCGCGCCGGACTCGAGCAACCCGTCCACCCCGAACTCGTAGGCGAACAGCGGTGTCGGCAGGTCGAAGGCGACCACGTACACCGACTGGACCGTCCCCACGTCGGCAGGCATCGCGCTGAGCGTGCCCTCGGCGTCGGCGAAGAATCCGGCGTCGCCGGGCTCGGCCTGCGACCAGGCGAGCCCGGGAAGGAGCACCAGCAGAACGATCGGGACCAGCACCTTCATGGGACCACCTCCGAACGGCGAGAGGAACGGAGCCGCCCCGATCCTACTCCATCCTACTCGTCGGCGGGCCACAAATGGTCCCACCAGCCCGCGTCGTCCTTCAGGTGCCGGTCGAACCAGGCCACGATCGATTCCGACCAGCGCTTGCGCTTGTCGTACTGCAGGATCCAGTGGCGCTCGCCCTCGACCCGGATGTACTCGACCTCGCGGCCGAGCACGCGCAGGGCGGTGTACATCTGCTCGCTCTCGCCGGGCGGGACGTTGTCGTCGATGCCGCCGTGCAGCAGCAACAGCGGTGTGGTGACCTCGTCAGCGGCGAACAGGGGGCTCTGGTCGACGTAGATGTCGGGACGGTTCCACGGATAGCTCTTCGCGGTGGCGGCGGCGCTGTAGGCGAAGCCCCAGTTGCCCTCGCCCCAGTAGCTGCTGATCGAGCTGATGCCGGCGTGCGACACGGCCGCCGCGAACATGTCGGTGCGCGTGGTCAGCAGCATGGTCATGAAGCCGCCGTAGCTGGCGCCGATGCAGCCCAGGCGGTCGGGATCGGCGAAGTCGTGGGCCCCGAGGTACGCGCCGGTGGCGGCGATGATCTCGTCGGCCACGGTCTTGCCCCAGTCGTTCACGTGACGCGCGGCGAACTCCTGCCCGAAGCCGGTCGCGCCGCTCGGCTGCATGACGTAGACCAGGTAGCCGTTGGCCGCCCACCACTCCTTGGGGTAGCGACCGCCGTAGCCACGGGTCACCGGCGAGGTCCCCCCGTAGTAGTAGACGATCGTCGGGTAGGTCTCGGACTCGTCGAAGTCGGGCGGGTAGTACACGCGGCCGATGATCGTGTCGTCGCCGAGCCGGACGTCGAAGTCCTCCACCTTGCCGAAGCGGATCGATTCGAGACGCTCGGTGTCGAAGGCGCGGACACGATCGGGATTCCAGTTGCGCAGCTTTCCGGCCCACACCGCCTGGGGCGTGTTCGTGCCGGTTCCGGTGAAGGCCACCGTGCGCCCGTCGCGGGAGATCGCCATCGACGACACGACCTCGGGCTCGGTCGGCAGCTGCTCCCAGCGTCGGCGCTCGACGTCGTAGGTGTAGAGGCGCCCGTACGACTGGTCGGTCACCGAGGCGAGGATCTCGTCGCGGTCGCCGACCCACGCCACGGCGTTGATCTGCGGATCGAAGTCGCGCGACAGCGGACGCACGTTCTTCGTGTCGCGGTCCATGAGGAACAGCTGGGTCTCGTAGAAGTTGGCCTCGACGTCGTCGTCGACGGCCAGCCCCACGCCGGCGAAGGCCTGCGGCGGCCCGGTGATCGCGATGCGTTCGCCGCTGCGGTCGTAGCGCGCGCCCAGGCCCCAGGGCTCGGTGGCCAGGACCTCGACCTCGAGCGATTCCAGGTCGAGCTCGACGAGTTCGGTGCGGCGGAACGGCCACGTGGCGTCGTCGCGCAGGTTGCGCGTGAAGAGCAGGGTGGCGCCGTCGGCGGCCACGTCCTGCAACGAGGTCGACAGATCCCCCGCGGTGAGGCGACGGACGATGCCGTCGGGGACCGACACCTGGTGCAGCGAGCTGACGTCGCGGTCACCGGACCAGCGATCGGTCAGGCCGCGGTAGCGCTTGAAGTTCTCCGGATCCTCGGAGCCCTCCTCGCTGCGCGAGAACACGATGCTGCGGCCGTCGGGCATCCAACGGGTTTCGCCCAGGTTCTCGACGTCGCGCAGCACGGCCTCGGGCGCGCCCCCCTGCACGCTGCCCACCCACAGGATGGCCTTGCCGTCGTCGCGCGACACGAAGCCGAAGCGGTCGACCGGGTCGTCGGGCGCCCACTCGAAGCCCGAGAGGCTGCCGATGCCCTCGAGCGAACGCACGATCCGCCCGTCGTCGGGATCGAGGAACTCGATCCAGCTGCGCCGGCGTTCGGTGTGCGCCGAGGGCTGGCTCACGGTGAGCGCCAGCAGGCGGCCGTCGGGCGAGAGGTCCGTACTGCCGGGATCGTGCAGGTCGATGACGTCGCCGAAGTCGAGGCGACGCTGCGTGCGGTTCGACGTGGCCAGGTCGCCGGCGTCGGCGGCGGCGACCTCGATCGCGGCCTCCACCGCCCAGGCCTCGTCGCGGCCGGGCGCTCCCTCGGCCACCACCAGCAGGGTGTGGTCGCCCGTGGTGAGTTCGACCTCCTTCTCCACCTTGCCCGGCTCGGACTCGGCGTCGAAATCGTCGAGATCGGTCTTCGTGCCGAGTTCCTCGCCGTTCAGCAGCACTTTCAGGCGGTGCAGTGAGCGAACGCGCACGGTCGCCCCGGTGAAGCCCGCGGCGTGGATCCGCGCGGCCAGCACCCGCACCTGCGGGGCCTCGCCGATCGCGCCGAGCGCGGTCGGATACCCGGTCAGCTCCTCCCATTGCAACTCCTCGTCGCTGCCCGGGAAGCGCCACGCGTCGTCGGGGCGCAGTTCGAGGTCCGACACCGGCAGCTCCACGCGTTCGAGCGCGGGGCCGGGATCGTCGGCGAAGGCCGGCGCGAGGACCGGCACGGGCGGCATCGCCAGCCACCGGTCGATCTCGATCGTCGTGGTCTCGGTGTCGTCGTCCTGGGCCCGGACGGCCGGCGCGGCCACGAACAGGACGACGAGGACGGTGCGGAGCAGTGAGCGGTACGACATCGGAGCCCTCCGGGGAGTCCGGGACGGTGGTACGAGCGACGAAGCCGCGAGTGTAGCCGCCCCGCCGGACGCACCCAAGCCCATAGCGGCCACGGCGCAGGACGGGTGGCCACGTCCCGGCACCGTCGATAGCATGGAGAGCCCTCGGGACCGGGAATCGAACCGTGAGCCAGACCGGAACCACCGCCACCGTCGAACGCCACATCCTGCGCGAGCGCGATGCCATGCTCGGCTTCGGCGACTTCGGAGCGCTGTTCGAGGCCTACCACGCCCACGCACGTCGCCTGGATCTACCTCTCGACCCCCTGGGCACGGTGATGATGCACCAGGCCCTGGCGGGGGCGGCGCTCCAGCTGTCGTTCCGCGTGGTCGAGGAGTCCACGGCGTGGACCCTGAACGTCCACCGGCCCGCGGCGAACGTCTTCGCGGCCGGCGGCGGGCCCGACAGCACGCTGACCGGTCGTTACTTCGTGGACGATGTCGAGACGATCGGCGAGAACCGCCTCTACGTGCAGCGATCGCACCCCGAGCGCGAGCCCACGCGCAGCGTGCTGAGCGTGGACGGGATCGACCTGTTCGAGATCTTCCAGCAGTACTTCCATCGCAGCGAGCAGCTCGCGGTGCGCTTCGTCGAGCTCTCGTCGTCCGAGATGGCCGCCGTCTTCGCCCTTCCCGGGGCCGACGCCGCCTGGATCCGCGGGCTCGACGGCGTCGACGTCCGCGCCCTGCGCGAGTCCTCACGCGAGCCGATCGAGAGCCGGACCTTCACCTTCGCCTGCACCTGCGACGGAGAGCGGGTCGCGCGGGTCCTGGCCGGAATGTTCGGCGAGGATCCCGAGGCCCTGTTCCAGGGTGACGCGTCCGTCGAGGCGCGCTGCCCGCGCTGCGGCGCCCTCTGGTCGGTCGATCGCGAGGCCTTCGACCGGGCGCTCGATCGCCTGCGCTGAGCCGGCCGGCTTGCGCTTTCGTCCCGATCCGGTACTCTTTGGAACTTGCGTCGTCCTCTCGGCGCACCGTTGCCCCGGAGCCTGCACCAGTGCCGCAGAATCGCCCGGGGTGACCGGCCCGCTCCCCGATCGGAGCCGCCGGTCGAATCCACGGACACGATCACGGGAAATCGCACCATGTCCCGATACACGGGCCCTCGCCTGAAGAAGATGCGCGGTCTCGGCACCGACCTGCCGGGCCTGTCGCGCAAGAGCACGACAAAGCGTCCCTACCCGCCCGGACAGCACGGGCTGAGCCGCCGCCGCGGCAAGGACTCCGAGTACAAGAAGCAGCTCATGGAGAAGCAGAAGCTGCGCTTCAACTACGGAGTCCACGAACGCCACCTGCGCAAGCTCATGGAAGAGGCGCGTCGCTCCGGCGAGTCGGGCAGCAAGCTGCTCGAACTGCTCGAGAGCCGCCTCGACAACGTGGTCTTCCGCGCCGGTTTCGCGGCCACCATTCCCGCCGCCCGGCAGCTGGTGAACCACGGCCACGTCATGATCGACGGTCGCAAGATGGATCGCGCCGGCTACCGTGTGGCGCCCGGTGAGAAGATCACGGTGAGCCCGAAGGCCCGGAACTTCGAGATCGTCAACGAGACCTGGAAGCATCCGGCCCACGAGCGTCCGTCGTGGATGGTCCACGACGCGCAGAAGATGCAGGTCGAGCTGACCAGCGTACCGTCGAAGGACACGCTGCTCTTCCCGATCGACGTCAACCTCGTGATCGAGTACTACGCCAAGCGCATGTAGTCCCGATCGCGACCGCGACTCCGCGAGGGCCGCTGGCGATCGCCGGCGGCCTTTCGTATGTGCGGGAACAGCACCCGCAGTGGCCCGTACCGCGGCGCGCTGCTAGGCTGGCTCGATCGCTCGATCCCCGACCTCACCGGACCCGACCATGCTGAAGAGCCGCGTCGAAATCGTTCAGTCCAACCTGGTGGGCGCCATCGAAGCGGCCCCGCCGCCCGTTCATCGCCTCGGGCGCGACGCTCCACTGCGCGACGGCTCGTCGCTCACTGCCGCCCGCGCCGTGGAACTGTTCCAGGACCAGGTCCGCAGCCGCCTGCTCGACGCGGCCTCACGGCGGCTCAAGCAGGAGAACCAGAGCTTCTACACGATCGCCAGCGCCGGCCACGAGCAGAACGCGGTGATCGGCGCCCAGCTACGGCTGACCGACCCCTGCTTCCTGCACTACCGCAGTGGGGCGCTGATGATGGCCCGCTCGCGCAAGGATCCGACGGTCGATCCCATCCTCGACACCCTGCTCAGCTTCGTGGCAAGCAGCGACGATCCGATCAGCGGTGGTCGCCACAAGGTCTGGGGCAGTCGCCGCATGTGGGTCCCACCGCAGACCAGCACCATCGCCTCGCACCTGCCCAAGGCCATGGGCACGGCCTTCGCCCTGGGCCGCCGGGCGCAACTCGGAATGGAGTCCGCACTGCCCGAGGACGCCGTCGTCCTGTGCAGCTTCGGCGACGCCTCGGCCAACCACGCCACCGCGCTGAGTGGGATCAATGCCGCGCGCTATGCCTTCCGCCGCGGCAATGCCTGTCCGGTGGTCTTCGTGTGCGAGGACAACCGCGTGGGTATCAGTGTCGAGAAACCGCGCCGCTGGATCGCCGACAGCTTCAGCGGGTTGAGCCAGCTCGAGTACTTCGCGGTCACCACCGGCGACCTCGTCGAGGTCTGGGACACCGTCGAGAAGGCCCTGTCGGTGTGCCGGGAACGACGCAAGCCAGTGTTCCTGCGCATTCCCATGGTGCGGTTGTGGGGCCACGCGGGCAGCGACGTCGAGACCACCTACCGCTCGGTCGAGGAGATCGAACGGGTCGAGGCGCAGGATCCACTGCTGCACAACGCGCGGCTGTTGCTCGAGACCGGCGCGACCAATGCCGAGGAGCTCATGGCGATCCTCGAAGGAACACAGCGCCAGATCGACCAGGCCGCCCGCTACGTCGTGCAGCGACCCAAGCTGTCTGACGGAGCCGAAGTCGCCGCTCCGCTCGCCCCCTTCCACGCGGGTCGCGTCCACCGCTCGGCGACCACCGAGGTCGACGCCGCCGCGCGCGAGCGCGTCTTCGGTGGGCAGCTCCCGGAGGCCGCAAGGGCCCCGACCAAGCGCACCATGGCCGCACACGTCAACGCCGCCCTGGCCGACGAGATGATCCGACGCCCCGAGATCCTGGTCTTCGGCGAGGACGTCGCCCGCAAGGGGGGCGTGTACTACGTCACCACCGGCCTGCAGGAGCGTTTCGGCCGGGCCCGCGTCTTCGACACGCTGCTCGACGAGACGACCATCCTCGGACTCGCCCAGGGACTCGCACACCTGGACCTCCTGCCGATCCCCGAGATCCAGTACCTGGCCTATCTGCACAATGCCATCGACCAGTTGCGCAGCGAAGCCTGCTCGCTGCAGTTCTTCAGCAACGGGCAGTTCCGCAATCCCATGGTCGTGCGCGTGGCCGGCCTGGCCTACCAGCGCGGCTTCGGCGGGCACTTCCACAACGACAACGCCATCGGCGCGCTGCGTGAGATCCCGGGCCTGATCCTGGCCGCGCCCTCACGCGGAGACGACGCGGCCCGCATGTTGCGCGGAGTGACGGCGGCCGCAGCCGAGAACGGCCGGGTGAGCGTGTTCCTCGAGCCCATCGCGCTGTACCACGAGAAGGATCTCCACGAAGAGGGCGACGGGGGCTGGCTGAGCGACTACCCGGTACCCCACGGCCCGGGTGCCGTCCTGCTGCCGGGAGAGGTCGGAATTCATCACCCCGAGGCCACCGATCTGCTGATCGTCAGTTACGCGAACGGCCTCCGCATGAGCCTGCGCGCGGCCCGCACACTCCGCGAAGACCACGGACTGCAGACCCGTGTGCTCGACCTGCGCTGGTTGAGCCCCTTGCCCTTCGAGGCCCTGCGTCTGCACGCCGCAGCCTGCGATCGTGTGCTGGTCGTCGACGAGTGCCGGGCGACCGGCGCGGGGATCGCCGAC
>DATFKK010000084.1 GCA_035268685.1 Candidatus Krumholzibacteriia bacterium
ACCATGGCCTCGGTTCTCGAGCACGCTGCGCTCTTCCGCGACGTGAAGAACGCCGAACGCTTTCGCGAGCAGGTGCTCGACGCGATGACGAACGGCCTGCTGAGCACCGATGCGCAGGGGCGCATCGTGTTCGCCAACCGGACGGCACGTGAGCTCGTCGGCGACCGCGCCGTCCTCGGAGAGCGCCTGGACTCGCTGCTCCGGCTCCCCGAAGGCGGCAACGCCGTCACCCGCACCCTCCTGGAGGACGAGGCCCACCTGCAGGCAGACGGTCTGCTCTGCACGGTCGACGGAGCGGACATCCCCGTGCGCCTCAACCTCACGCCGTTCCGACCGGAGGAGGGAGGACGGACCGGAGCGGTGTGCGTGGTGGAGGATCGTCGCTCCGTGCGCGCCATGGAAGCCGAGATCCGGCACCTGGACACGCTGGCGGCGATCGGTCGCTTCGCGAGCAGCCTCGCCCACGAGATCCGCAATCCACTGGGCGGAATCCAGGCGGGAATCGAGTTCCTGGGCCGCAGCATGGACGACGACGCCGACACGCAGGAAAGCCTGTCGGTGATCCACGGCGAGATCCGCCGGCTCGACGGGATCCTCCGGAACCTGCTGACCGTGGCGAAGCCGCGGGAACTCGTCCTGGGCGACTGCGAGGCCGCCGAACTCGCACGCCGGTCCACCGAGGCCTTCCGTGCCCTCGCCGAGACCGTCGGAGTGGAGATCCGCGTGCGGGCCCATCCCGAGAGCGGGACGCTGCACGCCGACCGCGACGTGCTGCTGCAGGTCCTCACCAACCTCCTCAAGAACGCGATCGAGGCCTCGTCCCCGGATTCGTCGGTCGAACTCACGGTCGGTCCCGGGCGGAGCGGCCCCGAAGGCGAGCACGGTGGCGTGGTCTTCGAAGTCCTCGACCGCGGACCGGGGATCGACGAGGCCGATCTCCCGCATCTGTTCGAACCCTTCTTCTCGAGGAAGTCCAACGGCACGGGGCTCGGCCTGTACGTGTGCCACGGACTCGTCCAGCGGCACGGGGGCGACCTCCGTGCCGAGAACCGTCCCGGCGGTGGCGCCCGCTTCGTGCTGGAGCTCCCCCGCGTCCCCGCCCTCATGGGAGGCAGTCATGAGCCGTCGCATTCTGGTGGTCGATGACCAGGAATCCATCCTGTTCTTCCTTCGGAAGACGCTCGAGCAGGAGGGCTACGAGGTCATCGGCGCGGCGAGCAGCCGCGAGGCCCACGAGCAGCTCGCCGAATCGATCCCCGACGTCGTCCTTCTCGACCTGAAACTGCCGGACGGTTCGGGGCTGACGATCCTCGAGGAGTTGCAACGCGACGAGCCCGACCTGGCCGTGGTCATGATGACCGCCTTCGGCGACGTCGACACCTCGGTCCGCGCGATGAAGCTCGGCGCCTTCGACTACGTGAACAAGCCGATCCGGCTCGAGGAACTGCTCGGGATCCTCGACCGGGCCATGGCGCGCACGCGTCCGAAACCGCGCACGGCCGGTGGCGACCAGAACGAGCAACTCTTCCGTCGGTCCGTCGGCATCGTGCCGAGCGGGTCGCAGAAGATGCGGGAGGTCTACGACCTCGTTCGCCGGATCAGCGTGAGCGAGAGTTCCACCGTGCTGATCCAGGGCGAGAGTGGCGTGGGCAAGGACGTGGTCGCCAACCTGGTCCACCAGAACTCGGGGCGGCGCGACCACGCGCTGCTCGAGATCAATTGCGCCTCGTTGCCCGAGAACCTGCTCGAGAGCGAGCTGTTCGGGCACGAGAAGGGAGCGTTCACCGACGCCATCAGCGAGAAGGTCGGGCTGCTCGAACTGGCGAACAAGGGCACGTTGTTCCTCGACGAGATCGGGGAGATGAGTCTTCCCGTCCAGGTGAAGCTGCTGCGTGTCCTCGAGAAGATGAGCTTCCGTCGGGTGGGGGGGATCAAGGACATCACCGTCGACGTACGCATCCTGGCCGCGACCAATCGCGACCTGAAGAACGCGGTGGCCGAGGGGACCTTCCGCGAGGACTTGTACTATCGGCTGAACGTCCTGCCCATCCACATCCCCCCGCTGCGCGATCGGCCGGAAGACGTCGCCGTGCTGGCCGAGCACTTCCTGCGGCTGTACAGCGAACGATTCGGCAAGCACTTCGAGCGCCTGGGCGACGACGCGCGCCGTCTGTTGACCGATTACGGTTGGCCGGGCAACATCCGCGAGCTGAAGAACATGATGGAGCGGGTCGCCCTGCTCGAGGACGGCCGGGAGCTGGAGATCGGCCAGATCCCCCTCGGACGGTCCGACGAGGAGGAGACCCGCGACGTGATCCGTTCGATCGAGCAGGCGATCACCGCGACCATTCCCGCCGACGGTCTGGACTTCGAAGGCCTGGTGGAGGGCCTCGAGCGCTCCCTGATCGAGAAGGCCTTCCGAGCCGCCGACGGGAACCAGAGCCGCACGGCCAAGCTACTTCGGCTGAACCGTGATAAATTGCGCTACCGGATGAAGAGCTTCGAGCTGCTCTGACCTGCCGCCGGGTTCCTCCCGGGGCGGCCGGGCAGCGCCCGGCGGGAGGACGGCGTGCGAAGGACGGTGGAACGAGCCCTGGGGGTACTGGGCGTCCTGGTGCTGGTCGCCGGCTGCGGTGTGTACAGCACCAAGCCCGGGCGTCTACGCGAGGGTCTCGAGACCATCGCGGTCCCGATCTTCGAGAACCGGACCACCGAGCCGGGAATCGAGATCCAGCTCACCGACACCATCACCGAAGAGCTGATCCGCGACCGGACCCTCCGGATCGTGGACGAGAACGAAGCCGACTCGCTGCTGCTCGGGACCATCCGGCGGTTCCGCTTCGGCGAGGCCTTCTTCGGGGCCGACCGTGCGGCCGAGGAGTACACGGTGGAGATCGCGGTGGAGGTGACGATCGTCGATCGGGCCGGAGGTGAACCCATCGTCGGCCCTCGGACGATCCGGGGCGAGGGCAACTACTTCATCGACGAAGGCCCCGAGGGCGAGGCCGAGGCCCGGGACCAGGCCTCCGAACAGATCGTCGAGGGCATCCTCGGTCTGGTCGTCGAGGAATGGTGATCGCGCCGTGCTGAGAATCCTCGATCCACCCGGCTTGCGGGCCGAGTTCAGGCAGAACTCGATTGCGCCCGCCTATCTCCTTGCCGGACCAGATGGTTACCGCGCCGAGAAGACGGCGCGCTGGCTCCGCGACAAGGTCGTCGACGCCGCCCTGGGCGGGCTGAACAGCGAGTCGGTGTGGGGCGACGAGACCACGCCCGGAAAGATCGCCGAGGCCGCGTCGGCGTACCCGATGTTCGGCGGGCGTCGCTTCCTCTGGGTACGCCACGCCGAACAGCTACTCTCCGGCGCGGCCCTCGACCCCTTGCTGCGGTACCTCGAGAACCCCTCGGACTCGACGATCCTCGTGTTCACCAGTCAGAAGCTCGACAAGCGTCTGAAGCTCACCAGTGCCTTCGCGAAGCACGGGCACGTCGTCGAGTTCGCCCGGCTCTCCGGGCGTGACCTGCTCGACCAGGTCACGCGCCAGGCGCGGGCACACGGCCTGGAGCTGGCCCCGGAGGCCGTCTCGACCCTGGTCGACCTCACCGGCGAGGATCTGGCCGAGATCGATCAGGAGCTCGCGAAGCTCGCCCTGCAGCCCGACGCGGCCGGGGGAACGCTGGGTGCCGAGCGCGTCCGGGAACTCGTCGGCCGATCCCGGGACGTCGACGCCTTCGAGCTCGCCGATGCGCTGGACCCCGCGCACCCGCTCCAGTTCGTCAATGGGTGGACCGAACGGCGGCGACGTGGTGGGGACGTCGTCGGTGCTGCGGCCATCCTCGGCTGGCGGATCCGCCAGCTCGCCCAGCTCCGCGCAGGCCTGGACTCCGGGATGGACGCCCGGGAAGCGGCCTCGGCGGCCGGCCTGGCGCCGTTCCAGCAACGACGTGCCATCCCTCTGGCCCGCAATCACTCACCCGCACATCTCGAGAAGACACTCGAGGTGTTCCGGCAGGCGGACCGCCGGGCCAAGAGTTCCAGCCTCGGGCCCGACCTCGCGTTCGACCTCGCGGTGTTACGGTGGGCCACCGGCCCGACGAGCTGAGGCCGGCTTGACACACGCCTCGCTTGACCTATTCTGCGCCGCACGAGGGCGCCTTGGCCCGGGGGCGTCATGGTGAGAACCACAGCCCGAGGTGAAACATGCCTGGACCGGTGAACATCGACGAATCGACCTTCGAGGCCGAGGTGACCAACGAGAAGGGGCTCGTCCTGGTGGACTTCTGGGCACCGTGGTGCGGCCCGTGCCGCATGATCGCGCCCGTCCTCGAAGAACTCGCCGGCGAGTACGACGGCAAGGTGAAGATCACCAAGGTCAACGTCGACGAGAACCAGACCCTGGCGGGTCAGCACCAGATCCGCAGCATCCCGACGCTGATGATCTTCAAGGACGGCCAGCACGTCGACACGGTCATGGGTGCCGTGCCGAAGCAGGCCCTGACCGAGAAGATCGACCAGCACGTCTAGGACGGGGTCACTCGACCGAGAGACCCGGGAGACCCGAGAGAGCCGGGCGCAGGTGCGCACCGGCTCTTTTCGTGTCCGCCCCATGAGTTTACATAATGTATCTTATGCGCCACCGTGTATCGGCCACTGCGCGGGCCATCGACGCCGACTCCGGTCGGGTCTCAGTCCCCGACCGCTCCCGGGACGTGTTTCGTGTAGCGTGCCACCATCGGCAGTTCGGTGCGTTCGCCGGCGAGCGCCTTCACGAAGGCCACCGCCGACACGACGATGAACCCGGCGAGCAGTCCGACGCGCAGAACGAGCATCACGAGTAGACCGATCCACGGAATCCGACCGACGGTGGCGTCCACGACGATCGCCGCACCCAGCGCCACGGCCTCGAGGAAGAACAGCACGAACCCCTGCGCAGTGTGCCAGCGCACGAAGGCACCGGTCCGGCCGGCCAGGATCGGGACGAGGAACCCCGGTCCGAGGTACGCGAGAGCGGCCATGATGCGGTCGCTCGTGCGCGGTCCGGGCCGCGCCGAGGAGGATCGGCCCTGCGGGTCGTCCGTGGTGGCTCGGCTGGTCACGCGCCGGTCCTTTCGACGACCGGCCTCCACTCGCACGGCGCGGTAGCGGCCGGTGGGTCGGTTCCGCTCGGCGCGCGGTGCTCGGGATCAGCGCAGCGCTTCGAGCGTGTCCAGGCGGTTCTGGATCTCCTGACGCGACGAGAAATTTTCCACGTCGGTCAGGGGTGTCAAGGCCGCGATGGCCTCGTCGATCCGCCCGATTTCCTGCAAGACCCGAGCCTCGCCCAGGGCGGCCTGGACGGCAGCGGGCGCGTCGGGCGGGACGGCCTCACGAACGGCCCGGAACTGCTCGACGGCCAGTTCCATCTCTCCGAGGCCCTCGTGGGCCAGCGCCAGGCCCAGCCGGGAGCTGGTCGCGTACTGGCCACCCGGGGCTTCTTCGAGGTAGGAACGGAATCGGCCCATGGCCTCGTCGTGCTCGCCGAGTGCGAGGTGGCTGGCCCCCGCGAGGTACAGGGCGGCCTGGCCCTCCTGGGTGCCCGAGAAGCGCCCCAGCAGCTCTTCGAGCTCGAGAAGGGCCTCGTTGTACTGGCCGTTGGCGTAGGCGGAGCTGGCCGCGAAGTAGGTGCGCGCGGCCTGCACCTGGCTGCTCTGGCGCGACTGCTGGATGAACACCGCCACCACCACGACGACCGCGACGGCCGCCACGCCGACCAGGATCGCCATGAAGTTCTTCTGGAGGTACGCCGTCACGCGGGCCGTCGTGTCGAGGAACGGATCGTGACGGAGCTCTTCCTTGGTCAGTCGAGCCACTGCGAGGTCCTTCGGGATTCGATGGATAGCCGGGCCGGGGACGCGCCTGAGGGCGGCAGTCCCCTGTTCTGCGAACTCCCAAGTGTAGCGGCGACACGCGGCCAGGGCAACGTTCCGCGGCAGCGGGCCGTGCGCGTCCGGCCGGGCTTCCGAAGGCGACGTGAAGGGACTTGTCAGGGCGCCCAGAGCTGGCATCGTAGCGGAGAACCGGGTCCCCGACGTGGCGAGCGCGATGACGACCTTCAGCTGCCATCACTTCGAAGCTCTCGATCCGCACGAGCTGTACACCGTCCTGCGACTGCGGCAGGAGGTCTTCGTGGTCGAGCAGGAGTGCGCCTACCTCGACGCGGACGACCACGATCTCGAAGCCTGGCACGTCCTCGGGCGCGAGAACAGCCGCGTGGTGGCCTACGCGCGGATCCTGCCGCCCGGGACCACGGACCCCGACCACGTGTCGATCGGCCGGGTTCTCACGGTGCCCGACCGCCGGGGCAGCGGGATCGCCCGCGCCCTCATGGAGTCCACACTGGGAGTCGTCGCCGCGCAGTTCCCCGGGCGGCCGGTCAGGATCTCGGCGCAGAGCTACTTGCTCGAGTTCTACGCGTCGCTCGGTTTCCGTCGCATCGGCGAGCCCTATCTCGAGGACGGGATCGAGCACGTGGCCATGGTGCTCGACGCGCGCGCCGCCGACTGACGACCGCGCGCACGCCACCACCCCACCACGAACTCAGCCCGCCGTGGCGATGTAGTTCTCGAGCTGCTGGATGTGGAAGTCCCGGTCGTCGATCGCCGCACGGACGACGTCGCCGATCGAGATCACCCCGATCACGTGCCCCTGCTCCACCACCGGCAGGTGACGGATCCGTTTCTCCGTCATCAGCGCCATGCAGGCTTCGATGTCACGATCGGGCTCCACGCAGATCACGTCACGGGTCATGATCTCTCCGACGGCGGTGTTCCGGGAGTCCCGCCCGCGAAGGATCACCTGCCGCGCGTAGTCCCGCTCCGAGAGGACCCCGACGAGCCGGTCGCCCTCCATGACGAGCAGGGCGCCGATCCCGCGCTCGGCCATGGCTTCGACCGCGCGGAAGACGGTGTCCAGGGGCTGGACGGCGTGGATCGCGTACCCCTTGTGTTCGAGCAGACGTCGGACGGTTCGAGACATGATGGCTCCTGCGTCCAGGGGGATCTGCTGGTGGCAGAGTATACGATCCGGGAGCGGGACCGGGACGTGGGTGCCCGGATCGCCGAACGCGGCAGGTGACGCCCGGTCTCCCGCCGGGTAGACTCCGTGACTCGCGCCCGCTCTCCTGCCCTCGGAATCCGGTGTCGGTCCCCGACAGTCCTCGACGGCTGTGGTGCCGGAGATCCGTGAGGACGACACGCCCGATGATCGGAAGAACCCTTTCACACTACGAGGTCACCGCGCTGCTCGGCGAAGGTGGCATGGGCGCCGTGTACCGTGCGACCGACACCGATCTGGGGCGCGAGGTGGCGCTGAAGGTCCTCACCGGGCTCGGCGACCACGGGTCCGAGCGCCTGGCGCGCTTCCAGCAGGAGGCGCGCACCATCGCGGCGCTCAACCACCCGAACATCGTGACCCTCTTCGGGGTCGAGAAGGTCGACGGAACACCCTTCCTGACGATGGAGCTGATCGACGGCGAGCGGCTGACCTCCCGGATCCGGGGTGACGGGCTGGGTCTCGAGGAGCTGCTGCGGATCGCCGTCCCCATCGCGGACGCCGTCAGCACGGCCCACAAGCAGGGGATCACCCACCGCGACCTGAAGCCCGACAACGTCATGATCGATCGCGACGGCCGGGTGAAGGTGCTGGACTTCGGTCTGGCGAAGCTGCGCGACACGGCGCACACGGACGACGACGTGACACGCACGATCGCCGTGCACGAGACCGCCGAGGGGCGGATCCTCGGCACGGCCGCCTACATGTCACCGGAGCAGGCCGAGGGCAAGCCCGTCGATGCACGCAGCGACGTCTTCTCGTTGGGCATCGTCCTCTACGAGATGGCCACGGGCCGCAAACCCTTCGACGGCGAGACGGCGATCTCGACGATCAGTTCGATCGTGAAGGAGCAGCCGCGCAGCGCGCTCGAGGTCAACCGTGGCCTGCCGCGACACCTGGGGCGGATCCTCGACCGGTGTCTCGCGAAGGACCCCGACCGCCGTTACCAGAGCGCGATCGAACTGCGCAACGAGCTCGAGCTGCTCGACCAGGAATCGAAGTCGGGCGAGCTCGAGATGTGGGTGCCCTCGAGTGCGACGGGTGCACCCCGGGCGGCGGGGCGTGGTGTTCCGCTCGCGGTGTTCGGCGCCGCGCTCCTGGTGGTGGCCCTCGCCGCGTTCTTCGCCACGCGCGCGTTCACGGGCGGCGGTGTGGCCGGCGACGACGTGGCCGTCACGCACGTCGAACCCCTCACCCTGCAGGGCAACGTCGCGAGCTACCCCAGCCTGTCGCCGTCGGGGGACCTCTTCGCCTACCAGGCCGTCGAAGGGGGCGATCTGGACATCTTCCTGCAGCGTGTCGGGGGCCAGCGCCCCATCAACCTGACCGCCGACCACGACGGTCTCGATCGGCGCCCCGCGATCTCGCCCGACGGAGAGCGCATCGTCTTCGAGTCGTCGCGCGGCGGCGGCGGGATCCACGTCATGGGCACCACTGGCGAGAGTGTCCGCCGCGTCGTCGAGGGCGGATACGATCCGGCCTGGTCGCCGGACGGCACCCGGATCGTCTACACCACGTCGCTCTGGTCGGATCCGGCCGGACGCAACACCGAGGGTGTCCTGTGGATCGTCGAGGTCGACGGCGGAACGCCGCGCGCGCTCACCGACGCGTCGATGGACGCGGTCCAGCCGGACTGGTCGCCCGACGGCCGGCGCGTCGTGTTCTGGAGTGTCGAGTCGCCGAGTGGCCGCCGGGATCTGTGGTCGATCGGCGTCGACGGCGACGGACTCGTCCGTCTGACCGACGACGAACCCCTCGACTTCTCGCCGCGCTTCGGACCGGACGGTCGCAGCGTGTGGTTCGTGAGCAATCGCACCGGCACCTACAATCTGTGGCGCCTGCCCGTCGATGCCCGGACGGGCGCCCCGGCGGGTGAGCCCATCGCGGTCACCATGCCCAACGACGAACTCTTCCGGATCGACGTGAAGGCCGATCGGATCGTCTTCGCGGCCCCGGACAACGACGGACAGGCGGTGCGCATCGACCTGCCGGCGCGGTCGGACGCGCTCGGGACGGTGCGGTCCGTGACGCGCGGCACCCTGTTCGTCCAGCGCCCGCGCGTGTCGCCCGACGGCACCCGCATCGTCTTCTACACGCCGATCGGCACCGGCTTCCAGGACATCTACGTCGTCGCCGTCGACGGCAGCGACCTGCGGCGCCTCACCGAGGATCCCTTCCGCGACCGCGGGGTGAGCTGGCATCCCGACGGCGAACGCCTGGTCTTCTACTCCGACCGCAGCGGCAGCTACGAGATCTGGACCATGCGCGCCGACGGGAGTGACGCACGGATGATCAGCGACATCGCCGAGCGCGGCCTCGACTCGCCGTGGTATCCGCGC
>DATFKK010000085.1 GCA_035268685.1 Candidatus Krumholzibacteriia bacterium
GCTTGGGAGAAACGGAAAATGTTGTCCACGAACAACAGCGTGTCGGCACCCGTGGTATCGCGGAAGAACTCCGCCATCGTCAACGCCGAGAGGGCCACTCGCAGTCGCGAACCTGGCGGCTCGTTCATCTGACCGAAGACCAGCGCCGTGTTCTTGAGAACACCCGACTCCTCCATCTCCAGATAGAGGTCGTTGCCCTCACGCGTGCGCTCGCCCACGCCGCAGAACACGGAGTAGCCGCCGTGCTCCTTGGCGATGGAGTCGATCAGCTCCATCACGATCACGGTCTTGCCCACGCCGGCGCCGCCGAACAGGCCGATCTTCCCACCCTTGGAGTAGGGCGCGAGGAGGTCGGTGACCTTGATCCCGGTCTCGAAGATCTCCTCGGTGCCGGCCTGGTCCTCGAGCTTCGGCGAGGGTCGGTGGATCGGCCAGCGGCTCGATGCGTCCTTCAGCTCGAGCTCGTTGAGCGGCTCACCCAGCAGGTTGAAGATCCCACCGAGGACCTGGTCGCCCACGGGGACACTGATCGGGCCGCCGGTGTCGCGCACCTTCATGCCGCGCACCAGGCCGTCGGTTCCGTCCATGGCCACGCAGCGGACGATGTTGTTCCCCAGGTGCTGGGCGACCTCGGCCGTGAGGCCGCGCTCGCCGCGCGCCGGATCCTCGACCACCAGGGCGTTGAGGATCTCGGGCAGCTTGTCCGAGTCGAATTCCACGTCGACCGTGGGTCCGATGACCTGGACGACCTTGCCGTAGTTGTCCGCCACTGCGGGCTCCTTTCCAAACGTCGTGCGGCGCCCCGGGATCCGGGCGGCCGCGGCTTCGGACCTCGGACTAGGCGAGCGCGTTGGCGCCGCCGACGATCTCACTGATCTCCTGGGTGATCGCGGCCTGACGAGCGCGGTTGCGGAACAACGTGAGGGTGTCGATCAGCTCCCCGGCGTTGTCGGTGGCCGAGCCCATGCTGGTCATGCGCGCGCCGTGTTCGCTCGTGAAGGCCTCGGCCAGGGCGTTGAACACGCGGTTACGGACCGATTTCGGCAGCAGCGCGGTGAGGACCGCCTCGGCCGAGGGTTCGTAGATGTAGTCGGTCGACGCAGCCGTCTCCGCTTCGCCCTCTTCGAGTTCGGCCGGTTGGAGCGGCAGGAGCACACTGTGGGCCGGGCGGTAGCTCAGCGTCGAGACGAAGCGGGTGTAGAAGACGACGATCTCCTGGAACTCGTCGTCGACGAACCGTTGCATGAGTTCGTCGGCCACCGCGTTGAAGCGACCGAGGTCGATCGCACCGTTCATGTCGGTGATCGCGGTGTCGATCGGCCACCGGCGACGCTTGAAGTAGTCGTTCGCCTTGCGGCCCACGACGTAGAGCGTGTTCTCGACGTCGTCGCCGGGACCCTTCAGCCACAGCTCGGCCTCGCGGGTGATGTTCGCATTGTAGCTGCCACAGAGGCCCTTGTCGGAGCTGACGACCACGACCAGGCGCTTCTGCAGCTCGCGCTGCTCGAAGAAGGGGTGGTCGACGCTGGTCCCGGCCAGGCCCTGCAGGAGCTCGTCGAGCTTGGCCGCGTAGGGACGCGCCGCGACCAGGCGATCCTGCGAACGACGCAGCTTCGCCGCCGCGACCATCTTCATGGCACGCGTGATCTGCTGCGTGTTCTTGACCGACCGGATCCGACGGTCGAGTTCCTTCAGCGACGCGGGCATGCCCTACTCCCAGCTGAACTTCTGGTTGAACTGTTCGATCGCGCCCTTCAGGCCCGAGACGATCTCGTCGGTCAGTTTGCCTTCCTGGCGGATGCCGTGGAGCACGTCGGAGCCCTTGTCCTGCATGTAGGCGTGGAACTCCTCTTCGTAGCGCGCCACGTGCTCGACGGGAACGTGATCGATGTAGCCATTGGTCACGGCGTAGATGATCGCGACCTGCTTCTCGACCGGCATGGGCACGAACTGGTCCTGCTTGAGGATCTCGAGCGTGCGCTGTCCGCGCGCGAGCTGCGCCTGTGTCGACTTGTCGAGGTCGCTGGCGAACTGCGCGAAGGCGGCGAGTTCCCGGTACTGCGCCAGATCGAGGCGCAGACGGCCGGCCACCTTCTTCATGGCCTTCGTCTGCGCGTTGCCACCCACGCGCGACACCGAGATCCCGGCGTTCACGGCGGGTCGCTGGCCCGAGTAGAAGAGGTCGCTCTCGAGGAAGATCTGACCGTCGGTGATCGAGATCACGTTCGTCGGGATGTAGGCCGAAACGTCCCCGGCTTGGGTCTCGATCACGGGCAGTGCGGTGAGACTTCCGGCGCCGTGTTCGTCGCTGAGCTTCGCCGCGCGCTCCAGCAACCGGCTGTGCAGGTAGAAGACGTCACCCGGAAAGGCCTCTCGACCCGGCGGGCGGCGTAGCAGCAGCGACAGCTGACGGTAGGCCACGGCCTGCTTGGAGAGGTCGTCGTAGAAGACCACCACGTGCTTGCCGTTCCACATGAGCTCCTCGCCCATGGCGCAACCGGCGTAGGGCGCGATGAACTGCAACGGCGCGGGATCCGACGCGTTGGCGGCGACGATGGTCGTGTAGTCCATGGCCCCGTTCTCGCGCAGGATGCGCTCGACGGACGAAACCGTCGACGCCTTCTGCCCGATGGCCACGTAGATGCAGTACACGTCGGTGTCGCGCTGGTTGATGATCGTGTCGAGGATGATCGCCGTCTTCCCGGTCTGGCGATCGCCGATGATCAGCTCGCGCTGTCCGCGGCCGATCGGGATCATCGAGTCGATGGCCTTGATGCCCGTCTGTACCGGCTCGTTCACCGGCTGACGGTCGAGCACGCCGGGGGCCTTGACCTCGATCAGGCGGGTGTTCTCGCGGGAGATGGGCTTGCCGCCGTCGATGGCCTTGCCCAGCGGGTCGACGACGCGACCGAGGAGGGCGTCGCCCACCGGCACGCTGGCGATGTCGCCGGTACGCTTGACCGTGTCGCCTTCCTTGATGTGGCGGTCGTCACCGAAGATCGCGACCCCGATCGAGTCCTCCTCGAGGTTCAGCACCATTCCCTGGATGCCGCCGGGGAACTCCACCAGCTCGCCGGCCATGACCTCGGTCAGGCCGTAGATCCGGGCGATCCCGTCACCGACCTGCAGGATCGTCCCGACGCTCTCGACGTCGAGCTCCTGGCTGTACTGCTTCAGCTCCTGCGACAGAACGGAGCTGATCTCTTCGGGACGAAGCTTCACGGCTGGACTCCTTGTTCGAGCGGCCTCGAGTCGGATCGGGTTCGGATCAGGTGGGGAGGGGGGCTCCCATGAGCTCCTTGCGCATCTCGTCGAAGGCGGTGCGGATGCTGCCGTCGATCACGCGATCGCCCACGACCGCGACGACACCCCCGACGACGCGCGCGTCGACACGCGGCTCGAGAATGCAGTCCAGACCGAGACTGACGTCGAGCGCGCGTTTGAGACGGTCGGCCATGTCCGGCGGCAGGGGGATGGCCGTAGTGACCCGCACCCGGACCTGGCCCCGGCGCTCCTCGACCAGGCGCTGGAACTCCTGGGCGATGTCGGCCAGGTGATCGATGCGATGCTTGTCGAGCAGCAACCGGAGGAAGTCACGCGTGGTCGGGTCGACCTTGTCGCCGAAGACCTTCTCGACGATCGCGTGCTTGTCGGCCTCGGCGATGCTCGGACCCTCGAGGAAGGTCTTCAGCCGAAGGTTGTCCGAGACCACCCCCGCGACCGCCGAGACGTTCTCGTGCACGGTCTCGAGCTGCCCCGGGTCGGCGATCGACGCGAGCAGGGCCTCGGCGTAGCGACTGGCGACGACCCGATCAGCCACGGACGTCTCCCAGGTCCTGGATGAAGTCCTCGACGATCTCGCGGTGCTTCGCCTCGTCGAGCTTCTCCTTGACCACCTTCTCGGCGGCGGCGAGGGCCATGGTCACGACCTGTTCGCGCAGCTCGAGACGAGCGGCCCCGACTTCGCGGTCGAGCTCGGCCTCGGCCCTGGTCATGAAGTCGCCGGCCTTGTCGCGGGCGTCCTGCTCCAGGCGCCCCGCGATCTCCTCGCCGCGCTTGACCGCTTCCTGCAGACGCTCGCGCTCGAGCGCCTTGATCTCGGCCAGCTTGGAGTCGTAGTCCTGCCGGAGCTGCTCCGCCTCGCCGAGCTTGGTCGCCGCGGCGTCGTATTCCGACTTGATCTTGTCGCGGCGCTGGTCGAGCACCGACATCATCGGGCCCCACGCGTACTTCGCGAGGACCCAGACCAGGATCAGGAACGCGATGACGTTCGTGACCAGGATCTTGCCGATGTCGACGAGCTCGAGGCCTTTGGTCAGAACTTCCATCGGGACTCCCCGTTCGTTCCAGTGCGAGTCTTGGGTGACACGGTGCCCCTGTCACGCCGTTCGACGCCGGACGGGGCCGGTCGTGTCCGACCGACCCCATCCGCAAGGGCAGAGAGGGCAGGAACGGCTAGGCGCCGACCTTGCCCTGCAGCACGAACGAAATGACCAGCGAGTAGATGGCGAGCGCCTCGATCAGCGCGCAACCGATGATCATGGCCGTCTGGATCTGGCCGATGGCCTCGGGCTGGCGGCCCATGGCATCCATGGCCGCACTGATGGCCCGGCCGAGGCCGAGCGCGCAACCGAAAGCCGCGATCCCCAGACCGAGGGGAATGGCGAGTCCGAGAAGATCCATGGTGACGTTCTCCTTGTCTTCTGCCCTTGATGGAGCCGGAGCTCCGTTGCCGACGGACGGCGTCCGTCCCGGATGTGGGGCCGTGACCCCTGGAGTGCGGGCCGCGCCCGCGGAAAACCTTCGCTATGCGTGCGCTTCTTCTTCGTGCAACGGATCGTGTTCGTGGTCGTGCGGGAGCATCATGCTGATGTAGACGGTCGTGAGCAGCGCGAAGACCAGCGCCTGGATCAGCCCCAACAGCAGCGCCAGGAAGAAGAAGGGCAGGTGCAGCGGCAGGCCGACCCAGCCGTCGGTCGGCAATGCCGACAGCGAGACCACGCCGAGCAGCGCGAACACGGCCAGGAGCATGTCCTTGCCGAAGATGTTCCCGAAGAGTCGAAGGCTCAGGCTGATCGGCTTGGCGAACTCACCGATGAGCTCGAGCACGAACATCAGCGGCGCGAGGATCCACCCCACCAGGTTGTTGGGCGCCCCCGCCAGGTGGTGGAGGTACCCGCCGATCCCCTGCCGCTTCAGACCGGTGTACTGAACGTAGAGGAACACGCACAGCGCGATCGAGAAGTTGTTCAGGAAGACCGCCGATGGCGCCTTCCCGAGCGGGATGATTCCGGAGTAGTTCTGCACCAGCAGGTACACGAAGATGGTCGCGACGAAGGGGGCGTACTTCCGCCCGTACTTCTCGCCCATCATCGTGTTGGTGATGTTCAGGGTCTGCTCGACGAGGATCTCGAACAGGGCCTGCAGGCGGCCCGGAAGCTCGGAGCGGTTCTTGTACAGACGCCGTGCGACGAGGCTCAGGAACAACACGGCGAGGGCCGCGAAGAAGGGGGCCTCGAACATCTTCGAGTACTTGTAGAACTCGTAGGAGTCGGAGAACACCGTGTACCGCAGCACCTGGAAGAGGTGCGGGAGCATGTCGTAGTGCTCGAGGTGCTTCTCCTTGCCGTTGCTGTAGGTGCCGGCGGAGTGATGTTCACCGTCGTCGCCGCCCGCCCCCTCGGCCGCGATGGCGTCGGCCGGCACCATGGTGAGGACGAGGAGCGCGACCAGGGACAGGAGCAGGCGTCGGGTCATCGTTCAGCTCCGCGAATCGCTGGAGGTCGGCGAGGTGGGGGCGGTCGACGAGCGCGCGACGACATGGCCCAGCGCCTTGAGGAAGATCACGACCAGCGGGACCGAGAGCCCGGCGAGCACCGAGAACGGCGGGAAGTCGCCCAGGGCCAGGAGCGCGACCAGGCCTCCGTAGAGGATCGGCAGCTTGACGACGGCCACGACGGCGATCGTCACCGGGTCACGGCCGCCGGGACGGATCGCCGCCCGCAGCAGGCGCTCCAGCACCCAGAGGTTCGCCGCGCTCCACAGCCCGAACGCCGTGAAGCCCGCGGCCCACATGGGATCGACCGCGAACAACAGCAGCAGCCCGAAGAGCAGGGTCAGCCCGACATTCGCCTGGTGGACACGGCGCAGGAAGGCCTCGTCGAGCTCGACGGGTCCGTTCGGGCTGGGTGGCGAGTGATGGGTGGGCATCGGGCGGGCAGAAGCTGCCACGTGGAGGTTCGACATTCAGGCGGATCCGCCGGGACGGCTCCGCCGGGACTTCCTGCGCTGCTCGTCGCGCAGCATCATGATCATCTTCCGGACACTCGCCGCGCCGCCCAGGACCAGACCGCCGAAGCTCAGCCAGGGGTCGTAGCCGTAACGCCCCTCGAGCCAGTCACCAGCGAAGTAACCGCCGATGAGACCGACCGCGAGCATGGTGGGAATCGTGGTCGCGACCCCGATGTCCCGCGCCTGTCCGGCCCGTTTCCGGACCCAGTCGCTCGCTCGGTCTTCGGGGGATCGGTCCGCCATCGGGCCCGCCCCTTCGCGCGCGGAACGCGCTCCCAGGGGTGCCTCGGCCACCTCTGCCCGCGAGTGACCGAGCCAGTATAGTTGCACCAGGGGGGCCGTCAAGGCGTTCCGGCGCTTTCGTTTTCGCCGGTCCGCACGCAGACCATCCGCATCGGACACGGGCCGCGCGCGCGGGGTGGCGGCGGTGGTGAATGGCTGGCCCGGGAGGATTCGAACCCCCACAGCTGGGACCAAAACCCAGAGTCCTACCCTTAGACGACGGGCCAGCCCGTGGCTCCAAGCTAGCACCGCCGGCGCGCGCCTGGCCAGCCCGGAGCCGGCCCGGCGCTAGTCGATCCCGAGCCTCTCCAGAACCTCGCGGGCGATCAGGTAGATCAGGAGCAGGGCTCCGATGTCGAGGCCCACGAGCGCCCAGATCGACCGGGTGCTCCGGGAGCGTCGCCGGGCCTCCCAGCGCCGGGCGAAGCCGAATCGGTGCTCGCCGCCCGACCGGGGCCGCAGGCGTACACGCCGCCGGCCCTGCGCGTCGCGTTCCTGATCTTCGTGATCCTCGTCGTGTTCCCGGCGTTTCGTCATGGCGGAGCCGCCTCCCGATGCGCATCATAGGCGCGGGCGCGTCCGCGGGCCAACGCGCGCGCCGGATCCAGGATCCTCCGACCCGTTCCGCCGACCGGCTTCGTCGGCGACCGCGGCATGAGACATCTCGACCTGTTGATTCTCCGGCATCCCCACCTGCGCAACGTGGACTTCCAGCGCCTGGTGCAGCGGGTGAAGAAGGATCCCGCCGCGCACTGGGACGAGCTCGTCGACGCCTCGGCGCCGATCGTCCACACCATGGCCCTCCGGATGGCCGACGGCCTGGGCAACCGCGACCCCCTGGCCGAAGAGGCCACGCTGCAGACCTTCCAGGCCCTCGCGCGGGACGACTACGCGGTGGTCCGCGACTACGTCGGCTACGGGAAGTGGCCCAGCGAGCTGGTCCGGATCCTCCAGCGGACTCCCGTCATGAGTGAGGCCCGCCGCGCCCGCGAGTATCCCCCCGTCGATCCGGCCATCGCACTCGACGATCCCGACCAGCCCGTGCCGGTGCTCGAGCCGAAGTACGCCGAACTCCTCGAGAAGGAGGGCGAGCGCTTCTTCGTGGCGATGAAGCGAGTGGTCGGGGTCCTGCACCGTCGCGACCGCCTCATGCTCGGGTTCCGCTACGAGCAGGGGCTGAGTCTGCGCGAGATCGATCAGATCTTCCGCGTGGGCACGCCCGACCGCGTAGGCAAGCTGCTCGACCGGCTGCTCGGCTACCTGCAGCCGATCCGGGCAGTGGGCGATGCCTGGGAGATGCCCCACGAGCAGCGGCACGCGCTGCTGCGTGTGGTCGTCCACCGGTTGTACGGCGAGGGCACCATGGAGACCGACGAGGACCGCACCACCGGTCCGGCGCTGCAGCACCGCTGATCGGGAGGAGACGGAATCATGGCGGCACCGAAGAAGTGGGGCTACACGCGCGACAAGCAGATCGGCGACGAGATGCTCGTGGCCTGGTCCGACGGCGACCTGATCGAGGCCGTGGTCTTCGAGGTGAACGAACACCTGCTGCGCCACCGCGCGTCGCGGCGCATGGTCGCCGCGTGGGCGCGTGCGTCCGAGGACACGATGGAGCCCGTGGGCCGCGACTGGCTCATGGATCCTCCGAAGAGCCTGGTCACCCGCTGCAAGGAGATCGCCCGCCGCTGATCGGTCGGTCCGCACGCCGTACGCGGGCGAAGGCCTCGAGGGCCCGGTCGATCTCCGCGTCACCCATCGACGCGGTCGGCGCGAGGCGCAGGCGGCAGGAGTCGCGGGGGACCGTCGGCGGACGGATCGCCGGAGCGGCCACGCCGAGTTTCCTCAGGCCGGCCGCCAGCGTGGTGGCCGCCGTGGCGCTCTCGACGACCACGGCCAGCATGGGCGCCGGCGAGGCACCCCACACCACCCAACCCTGATCACGCAGCCCGTGGCGCAGACGGTCGAAGGATCGCTGCCGGCGCGCGCGCAACGGGTCGCCGCGGGCGAGCTCGATCGCCCGGCGAGCGGCGGCGGCCACCGGCAGGGCGAGGCCGGTGCTGTAGACGAACGACCGCGCCCGCTGGACCAGCCAGTCGATCAAGCCGTCGGGTCCGGCCACGAAGCCGCCCTGACAGCCCAGCGCCTTCGACAACGTGCCCATCTGGACGACCTCTCCGGCGTCGAGTTCGAAGTGCCGGACGGTTCCCGCGCCCTCGGGGCCGAGGACGCCGGTCGCGTGGGCGTCGTCGACGATCAGGGTGGCGTCGAACTCCCGGGCGACCGCGGCCAGGTCTGGCACGGGTGCGAGGACGCCGTCCATGCTGAAGACCCCGTCGGTGGCCACCCAGGCGCGGCCCGTGGGCCGGCGGCGGGCGAGCTGGCGGCGGAGGTGCTCGGGGTCGCCGTGGCGGTAGAATCGCAGTTCGGCCCGCGCCAACCGCGCGCCGTCGACCAGGCTGGCGTGGTCGAGACGGTCGCAGTAGATCACGTCTTCCGGTTCGCTGATCGACGTCAGCAGACCTAGATTCGCCGCGTATCCGGAGGAGAACACCAGCGCCGCGTCGGTGCCCTTGAGCCGGGCGAGGTCGCGTTCGAGTTCGACGTGCACGGTGGCGTTGCCTCCGAGCAGGCGCGACGCACCCGATCCGACGCCGTCGTGGTCGAGCGCCTCGCGGGCTGCCGCGATCACGCGGGGATCACGGCGCAGACCCAGGTAGTCGTTGCTCGCGAAGTCGAGCACCGCGGAATCGGCCCGCGGGTCGGGCAGACGGCGGCGCAAGCCCCGCTGCTCCTCGGCGCGCAGCCGTTCGTCCCAGGTCCGTCGGTCCATCGTCCTCCGCCCTTCCCCCGGGGTGCAGCCGTCGGTATGACCCTCGAAGCATTCATCGTCGGGACCGGCCACGCAAGTCCGGGCGTGACGGTGGAGAGCACGATCCTCGAAGCGGAGCTCGGCCTCGAGCCGGGTTGGATCGAGCGCCGGACCGGCATCCGGTCGCGCCGCGTGTGCTCCGCCGACCAGGCGTGTTCCGACCTCGCGATCGAGGCGGGGATCGCCGCGCTGGACGACGCGGGGCTGGATCCGTCGACGGTCGGCCTCGTGGTCCTCGCCACGAGCACCCCCGATCACCTGCTCCCGCCCACCGCCCCCCGCGTCGCGGCCGGGATCGGGGCGCCCGGTGCGGGCGGTTTCGACCTCGCCGGCGCCTGTGCCGGATTCGTCTACGCCCTGGGCGTCGGGGCCGGGTGGACCGCGGCGTTCGGGGCCCCCGTGCTGGTCGTCGCCTCGAACGTGTTGAGCCGGCGGCTCGACCCTGCCGATGCCGGGTCGCGGGCCGTGTTCGCGGACGGCGCCGGCGCGGTCGTCCTCGCCCCCGAACGGTCGGCGCGCCCGGCCGCCCGGATCCGTGCGCTGCGCGTCGGCTCGGACGCCCGCCACGCCGACGCGATCCGCGTGGTCGCCGGCGGCAGCGTCCACCCCTTCGACGCCGACGCGCTGCGCGAGGGGCTGCACTTCCTGCGCATCGAACGGGGTTCGGTGGTGTTCCAGGAAGCCGTCCGCGGTATGGTGCGCGCCTCCCGGGCGGCGCTCGACGACGCCGGGTGCACGATCCATGATCTCGACGCCTGGATCCCCCACCAGGCGAACCGCCGGATCCTCGACCGCGCCGGAAACGAGCTGGGCCTCGACTCCGCGCGACGCGTCGACATCCTGCCCACCTGGGGGAACAGTTCGGCCGCGAGCATCCCGACCGCTCTCTCGCTGCACCGTCGGACCACGCCGCGCCCGGGGACCGTACTGCTGAGTGCAGTCGGCGCCGGCCTGTTGGAGGCGGCCGCGGTGGTGGAGTGGGACCGGGACGACGAGGAGCGACACCCGTGAGCACTTCCGATCCCCTCTTCGGCTTCGAGCCCGAAGACGTGCGGCGCTTCGATCACGAGTACGTGTGGCATCCCTTCACGCCGATGGACGACTACGTGGCCGCGTCACCGCCGGTGATCGTCGGGGGTGAGGGCCGGAGACTGCAGGACACCGAGGGTCGCTGGTACTGGGACGGCTCGAGTTCGATCTGGCTGAACGTGCACGGCCACCGCGACCCCGACCTCGACGCGTCGATCCGCGAGCAGCTCGATCGGATCGCCCACTCCACGCTCCTCGGCGCGGGCAACGTTCCCGCCTCGGTGCTCGCGAAACGCCTGGTGGACGTCACGCCCGAAGGACTCGAGCGCGTGTTCTTCTCCGACAGCGGGGCCACGGCGGTGGAGATCGCGTTGAAGGCGGCGATCCAGTTCTTCGCCAACCAGGGCCGTGCCGAGAAGCGCCACGTGGTGGGCTTCACCGATAACTACCACGGCGACACGATCGGGGCGATGTCGGTGGCGCCCGACCCGGTGTTCCACTGGCCCTTCCTGTCGATGCTCCCGGAGCAACCGCGCGTGGCGTATCCCTACTGGTTCGGCCACCCGAGCGGCGCGACGAATCCCGAGGAGTGCCGGCGCGCGACGCTCGACGAACTGACCGCGCTGCTCGAGCGCGACGGCGAGCGCATCGCGGCGGTGATCATCGAACCCGTCGAGGGGGCGGGCGGGATCCGGCCGGCGCCGGAAGGATTCCTGCGCGACCTGCGTTCGCTGTGCGACCGCCACGACGTGCTGATGATCGTCGACGAGGTGGCGACGGGGTTCGGCAAGACCGGCCGCATGTTCGCCTGCGACGCCGAGGGCGTCACACCCGACCTGATGTGCCTGGGCAAGGGACTCACCGGCGGCTACCTGCCGGTGGCCGCGACGTTGGCCACCGGTCGCGTGTACGACGCTTTCCTCGGTGAACGACGGCGCGCCCTCTACCACGGCCACAGCTTCACCGGCAACCAGCTCGGCTGCGCCGTGGCCCTGGCGAGCCTCGAGAAGATGCCGGCGGTGATGGACGCGCTGCCACCGAAGATCGATCGCGTGTGGTCGCGGTTGGCCGCGCTGCGCGACCTGCCCTGCGTGGGCGACGTCCGCGGGCGCGGGCTCATGGTCGGCGTCGAACTCGTGGCCGACCGCGACGATCCGCGGCCACTGCCGTCGGACTGGCGCGCGGGCTACGCCGTCACCGACCACGCGCGCGACCTCGGGCTGATCGTCCGCCCGATCGGCAACGTGGTGATCTTCATGCCGCCGCCGTCGAGCACGCTCGAGGAGCTCGACGCGATGCTCGACGCGCTCGTGCGTGCCTTCGAGGACGTCACGCCACGCATCGCCGAGCGCGTGGAGCGCGAGAGCCGGGGGCGGGCGTGAGCGGCGGTCTGCTCGTCACGGGCACCGACACCGGCGTGGGCAAGACCTTCGTCGCCGCGGGCATCGCCCGCGCGTGGCGCGACGCGGGCATCGAGGTGGGCGTGATGAAGCCCGCCGAGACCGGACACGACCCCCGGGTCGCCGGTCCCTGGCCGGCCGACGCCCGAACACTGGCCCTGGCCTCGCGGACGGTGGACGCGCTCGAAGCCGTGGTTCCCTACACCTTCGTCGACCCCGTCGCCCCGCTGGTCGGCGCGCGCCGCGAGGGCCGCGTGATCGAGACCGAGCGCATCGCCGACGCCTTCACCCGCATCGTCGCCCGCCACGACGTGGTGGTGGTGGAGGGGGCCGGAGGCCTCTCGGTGCCCATCGCCGAATTCGGACACGATGATCACTTGTTCGATCACACGGATCTGTCCACACTGCTCGGACTCCCCCTGCTGATCGTGGCCCGCGCCCATCTCGGAACGCTCAATCACACCTTCCTCACCGTGCGCTACGCGCGCGAGCGCGCCATCACGGTGATCGGTGTGGTATTGAACGGGCGGGACCCGAGGGCCGACGACCCGTCGGTCGCCGACAACGCGGCCATGATCGAGGAGATGTGCGAGGTCCCCGTGCTCGGGACGATCGACCGGATCGAAGGTCTGGTCGACGTCGACGTCATGGCGCGGGCCTGCCGCGAGTCGATCGATCTCGACCGCATCCACGACCTGTCGATGGTGCAAGGAGACACCGTATGAACCCTCCGACCTCCGCGGCCGCCGCGCCGACGACCTCGAAGTGGAACGCCCTGGCCGACCGCGTGCTCGCGGGCCAGGCGATCGAACCGGACGAGGCCCGGTCGATCCTCGACGCCCCCGACGTCGAGCTGCTCGACCTGTTGGCCGCGGCGTATCGCATCCGCCACCACCACTACGGCAACAAGGTCAAGCTCAACTACCTGGTGAACGCCAAGAGCGGCCTGTGCCCGGAGGACTGCACCTACTGCTCGCAGAGCAAGGACTCGACGGCCGAGATCCATCAGTACCGGCTGATGTCGCAGGAGCAGATCGTCGAGAAGGCCGACCACGCGGCGAAGATGCACGCGGGAACGTGTTGCATCGTGATCAGCGCCAAGGGACCGAGTGATCGCGAGGTCGACCACGTGGCCGGTGCGATCCAGGAGATCCGCCAGCGCCATCCCGACATGAAGCTGTGCGCGTGCCTTGGCATCCTGAAGGACGGACAGGCCGAACGGCTCGCCGACGCCGGGGCCGATCGCTACAACCACAACCTGAACACGGCCGAGACCCACTACGAGGACATCTGCTCGACCCACTCCTACGCCGATCGTCTGGCCACCGTGGAGTCGAGCAAGAAGGCGGGGATCTCTCCGTGCAGCGGCGTGATCATCGGCATGGGGGAGACGCGCGACCAGGTGGTCGAGAGCTCCTACGCCCTGCGCGACCTCGACGTCGACTCGATCCCCGTGAACTTCCTGATCGCGATCGAGGGAACGCCGCTGGCCGAGCAGCCGCTCGAACCTCTCGACCCGCGCTACTGTCTCAAGGTGCTGTGCATGTACCGCTTCGTGAATCCGACCAAGGAGCTGCGCGTGTCCGCCGGCCGCGAGGTGCACCTGCGACACATGCAGCCCATGGCCCTGTACGCGGCCAACGCGATGTTCCTGGCCGACTACCTCACCGAGCCCGGACAGGCGCCGGACCTCGACGAGCAGATGGTCGAGGACCTCGGATTCGAGTGGGAAACTCCCTGATCCCGCCGCCGGGGCCGCGCGGGGTTTGCTCCCGGATCGCGGCGGAGTAGGGTTTCCGCCCCGGGCCGTCGAGCGCGTCGTCGATCCGGGACACGGCTCCCGGCACACGGGCCTCGCCGGCCGCGTGACTCCGACGCGAGGAGCGCGAAGCGTACCGCTCCCTGTCGTGGGCCCTGCTGGCCCTGGCCGTGATCGGAGTGCAGACCTCGGCCGGACTCGCCTGAACCCCGGGGAGACCCATGAGCGAGAAGACACTGTTCTCGAAGATCATCGACGGCGAGATCCCCGGCGATTTCGTCCACCGCGACGAATCGTGCGTGGTGATCCGCGACATCAACCCGCAGGCCCCGGTCCACCTGCTGGTGATCCCGGTGGAACCGCTGCCCGGCATCCAGGCCGCCGAAGAGGAGCACCGGGATCTGCTCGGCCACCTGATGCTGGTCGCCGGGAAGGTCGCCCACGACCAGGGCCTCGCCGAAGACGGCTACCGCCTCGTGGTGAACGCCGGAGACAACGGAGGTCAGGAGGTGGACCATCTACACGTCCACGTTCTGGGTGGTCGCCCGCTCCGCTGGCCGCCGGGCTGACCCCCGGCGGTCGCCGCGAGCCCGCCCCGGTGCAGAGAACGGCCCGGGGACCGTGTTCCCGACACGCGGGTCCAGTTTTCCTGGACCGGACCAGTGTCGGCACAACTGACGCGATGACAGCGGTTTGCCGTTTCTTCGCCCTGCGGGGCCGATCCCTGTGCCTCGTCCGGTCGCTGCCGCTCCGGTCGGCCTGTGCTACGTTTGTCCGGAACGTGGGTCCAGCCGAATCGTAGAACTGGCCGTTCCCCGCGCCCGCGGGGAGGCGGGGCCGCGCTGGCCCGTCGCCTCTTCGTTGCCAGAGCGGGCGGGTCACGCAGCCGGGCCGAGGAGCCGGACGATCATGGATTTCACTGGATTTCGCGCGGAGACCTTCCGCTTCTTCGAAGATCTGGCCGCCAACAACTCGACCGAGTGGTTCGACGACCACCTGCCCGTGTTCGAGGAGTTCGTCCTCGAGCCCATGCGCGGTCTGGTCGAGACGTTGCGCGAGGACCTCACGTCGCTGAACCCCGCCCTGGTGAGCGACGATCCCGACACGCACTTCTCCGAGATGCGACGCGGTCCACGGACCCCACCCGGCACGCCGCCGATCAAGACCAGCTTCTACGCCTTCTTCTGGGACCAGGACGTCCGGCGGCTGGTCGACGGCAATCTGTTCGTCGGCGTGTCCGCGCAGGGAGTTACGATCGGGTTCTCCATCTACGACTTCGGTGATCCGCAGTCGCGTATGCGTCGGGTGTTCAAGCCGAGGCTCCCGCAGCACCTGGGCCTGCTCGACGACTACATCAAGGCGAACTACCTGCGGCGGGGCTTCGACTTCCACCGCTACGTCCGCGCGGCCGGCCGGCTGGGCATGCGGGAGGTCGATGCCTTCCCGTCGGTGCCCTCCGCGTGGGAGAACACGCTGGGCTGGGTCGCACGCCGCCACATCCACACCGAGAGTTCGCGGCTGACGCCGGGCTCGTTCGTGGGCGAGGTCAACGAGAGCTTCACCCGCCTCTACCCGCTGTACGTCTTCACGAGCGATCCGAGCGAGGACTTCCAGCGGCGGCTGCGCGTGCCGAAGGCCCAGCAGACCACGCGCCGGAGCAAGACACCGGCCCGCGCGCCGGCGCGTTCGGGGGCGAACACCGGCGACCGGGTCGCGCGCAGCGCGCGGTCCTGAGGGTTGCGCCGCGGTCAGGCCGGATCGCGGCGCCTGCCACGCCGCACCACGTGCCCGGCGAGGGCCAGGGTCCACGCGGCCGCTCCGGTCGCGGCCAGCCCGACCGCTGCCACCAGATCCACGTCGACGGCCAGGGCGAGGACCGCGCTGACCGCGATCGCCGCGCCGGCGACGCTCGCAGTGTAGCCGACGATCCGGGCTCCGCACCGCCAGCCCCGGTCCCGCCGCAGCGGGAGCAGGACATGCAGGGCCCACGCGGCCAGCCCGGTCAGGCTGGCGATCGGGACCGCCAGGATCGGGCGCCAGACCTCGGGGCCGACCACGGCGAGCACCAGGGAGGCGGTCAGGAGACCGGACCCCACCGCGGCCGACAGGGAGATCGACGGACGTCGTCCGGGCACCAGGTACCGCAGCTCGACGAGTTCGCGTTCGTGGACCCGGTGCGTCCCCCGATCCCCGAATCCGCACCGCCGGTAGCACTGCAGCGCGCGCGGATTGTCGGCGAAGGCGCTGATGGACACTTCGCGGACGTCGCGCTCCCTCTCGGCGATGTCCTGGAGGGCGCGGACGAGGATGCGACCGAGGCCGAGACCTCGCTGGGACGGCAGGACCATCATGTGCCCGATCCAGACCCGGGCGGGCACGCGCGCGTCGTCCACGAGTTCGGCATAGCCGACGACCCGCCCCCGCTGCTCGAGTACGTAGCCGGATCGTCGTTGCTCGATCCAGTGGCGGACCGTCTCGGCCGTCAGCGGAAAGGTCTCGTCGGGTGAGACCTGAGCGAGATCCCCGGGCGTGGAGACGAGCCCGGCGACGGCCGCCGCGTCGGCCGGCCGCGCCGGGCGAACCCGGAGCCCCTTCCGATCGGCTTCCGTCGACTGATCGACAGTGGCGGTCATGCGTTCCTCGGCGGGCGGAAGAGTCGCCATTGTATCCGGAGCCGGCCTCGATTGCACCTCTGGACGCGGGGCCGGTCGTCCGGACTCCGTCCGTTCGAATGATGATTTCTTGTGATGTTCTTCTTCTTTTGTTCACTCGGGGCTTGCCATCTCCGTAGTGGGGGTGCAGCTTCGCCATACGACATCATGAGCTGCGCAGAGGAGTGATCGGGAGCCGCGCGCCCCGGATTGCCCGCCCCGCGAGGGTCGGGCCGGGAGTGGCTCCTCGGATGCGCACGGCGGTGCGCGAGCGGCGAAGGGCCGTCATGACGCAGCGAAGTGATCGGAATGCGACTCTTCTCGCCGAGGCCGGCCCCCGGGTCCGGGCTCCGAGGAAGGCGGATCTCCCCGATCCGCGGGTCCGCTCCGAAGTCCACGAGACACCTCTGCGTTTCCCGGAGCCATCGATGGCGGCCGCGGCGGCCGGCGTGTCCGTCCTGCTGTCGGAGACCGCGCATCGTGTGCGGAGCTGGTCCCTCGACCACCGCGACCCGGTCCGTCACCTGACCTGGCTGGTGCCGCTTGCGACCCTCGGACCGTTGACGTTCGTGATCGCCGGGGTCCATTGGGCCTGGCCGGCCGCCCTGGCCACGGTGGTGGTCTTCGGTGCGCTGCGCCTCGTGTCCGGGCTGTCGCACCGCGTCGCCGTGCTGTCGCGGGAGGTCTCCGCCGAGCTCGAGCACGGCGTGCCGCCCATCGAACTGCGTGACGAGATCGAGACGTTGATCGGCCTCGACCCCGGAAACGACCCGGCGCGGCTGTTGCTGGCCCACGTGAGGGTCCAGCAGAACGACCCGCTCGCCGCACTCCTGCAGCTGGCACCGCTACGGGACCGCCATCCCGACGACGGCATGGTGGTCCTGCTGGCCGCTGTGGCCTATGCCGGCCTCGGAGCCGCAGAGGACGCCGGGCGCATGCTCGACGCCTTGCAGCTCGACGCCGCGCATCCGTGGACCCCGAAGGTCCGGCAGTTCCACGAGGCCTGCCGACGCGAGGTCGACGCGGTCCGCGTGTCCAGCGACGAGTTCGACCTGGACGTCTAGAGATCCGACGGAGAGCCCGAGGGAGTCACGAGGAAGAAGAACGACCGATCACTCGACGCTCGAAGGCCGTGGGGGTACGACACGGCCTTTCGGCCGGCAGCGAGAGAGGCACTGTGGACGGAATATGGGGTTCAGGTCCGCAGCCGTTGAAGAGATGCCGGTCATGAGGAAACGGGTCCCTCGCCCGAGGGACCCGTTTCCGATTCCACCGACGGTGCGCGGCGCGGTCGACGGTCAGGAGGCCTGAGCCTGCTTGCCCTTCGAGGTGTCGGGCTTCTGCTCGGGTCGCCGGTCGAGACCCTTGTCCTGCCCCATGGAGCAGCTTCCCTCGAAGAACACGCCCTCGTCGATCACGAGACGCCGGGTGCGGATGTCGCCCTCGACGTGGCTTCCGTTCTGGAGCTCGATCTTCGTCTCGGCGTTGATGTTCCCGACGATCTTCCCGCCGACCACGGCGGTCTTCACGTAGATGTCGCCCTTCACGACGCCGGTCTTGCCGACGACGAGCTGCTCGGGCGTGCGGATCGTTCCCTCGAACTCACCTTCCACGCGGAACACGCCCTGGATCTCGACTTCACCCTTGAAGGAGCATCCCTGCGCCAGGATCGAGGTTCCGCGGGCGTCGCCGCTCGGAGTCGGGGTCATGGTTTCCTGTTCCTTCCCGAACATGTTCGGTCCGTCCTTCCGAGGTGAGCGCTGGGGCCGTTCGTGGGGGCTCAGCGCGGGTCGAGATATCCTCTCGGATCGACGGGGCTGCCGTCGACGAGAAGTTGGAAGTATAGGGCGCCGGGGATCAACCGGCTCGTACGTTCGTCGCCGCCGCGCGTTCCGTCGCGAGCGAAGATCTCGCCGAGCGGTTGGTCGCGATCCACGACCTGGCCCTGTTCCACGAGAAGCCGGTCGAGGTTCCCGTAGCGCGTGCGGAAGCCGTAGCCGTGGTCGACCACGACGGTATGCCGCCCCTCGTCGTCGAAGGCCAGATCGATGATCTGTCCCCGCCCGGCAGCCCGCGCCACCCCGTGGCGGGTCGCGTCGATCGACAGCCCTGGGTGGGCCGGCAGGCGGCCGGAGGGCTCGGCCATGTACTCCCGCCGGACCGCGCCGTCGGCAGGCCAGTGGCGCGGCGCGAAGGGCATGCGCGAAGCGTCCGCGAAGATCTGCTGCAGCTGTTCGACGTCCCCGAGGACCCGTTGGTCGAAGCGGGGCCCGTCGATCTCGGTCGCGGCAACGGGAATCTCGTCGAGCGCGCCCTGGCCCAGCAGACGAACCACCTGGGCACGCAGTCCGGCCATGGCCTCGAGCTCCTGGGAGAGTTCCTGCACCCGTGCGACCTGGTTCCGGAGCTCCGCGTTCTCCGCCTCCAGCGCTCCGGCCCGCCGCGCGTCCAGGAGGACCGACGTGTAGGTGGCCGCGAAGACGGCGAAGGTCGCGGCGAGCACGATCAGGAGTGACAGGATCACCAGCAGCAGGGCTCGACTGATCTTGTACTGACGAGTCCCGCTGTGGTCCGACGGGACGATGATGATGCTGTACGACTTCACCCCGTCGCTCTCCCGACTCGTCCCCACACCGCCGCCGATGGCCGGGGAAAACTATGGGGACGCCGTGGACAACTGTGCACGATTCCAGGACGCCGCGGCTCTTCGCCACAGCTCACCGCGCCCGGGTCCGTCGTGTAAGATGATTGATCGCAACGAGTTGCGGTGTCCATCGGCACCAAAGGCATCACAGCTGACTCGAGATCCCCAGAGACTCCAGAATCCGCTCGAGCTCCTCGTCGGAGAAGAACTCGATGTTGATCCGGCCCCTGTTGCCCCGGCGGGTGATCTGACACGGGCTGCCGAGGTGGCGGAAGAGTCGCGTCTCGAACTCCCGGAGGGCCCGGGCCTCGGGATCACGCGCGGGCTCCTGGTCCGGGGCAGGCTCCGATCGCTGCGGCGCCTGGAGGTCCTGGATCTTCTTCTCGAGCGCGCGGACGCTCAGCCCGTGCTTCGCGACGGTCCGGGCCAGGCTCAGGCGCTGCGAGCCGTCGTCGAGGCGGAGGAGGGCACGCGCATGACCCATGGTCAGCCCTCCCTCGACCACGAGGTTCCGGATCGTCTGTTCGAGGTTCAGCAGGCGGAGCATGTTGCTGACGCCACTCCGGCTCTTGCCGAGCATGTCGGCGAGCTCCTGATGCGTGGCACCGAGGTGCTCCATGATCGAGCGATAGGCCTCGGCCTCTTCGATGGCATTCAAGTCCTCACGCTGGATGTTCTCCAGAAGTGCCACCTTCATGCTCTCGGTTTCGGCGATTGAGCAGACGATCGCCGGAACCTCTTGCAATCCAGCGATTTCAGCGGCTCGCACCCGGCGCTCGCCCGCGATCAGCTCGTAGGAATCGCCCCTCCGGCGCACCAGGACCGGCTGTAGGACGCCGTTGGACCGAATCGACTGGGCGAGCTCGTGGAGCTGCTCTTCGGCAATGCTTTTCCGAGGCTGGTGCGGATTCATGCTCAGGTCCGCAATGCGGAGGATCCGCGCCTCTCGGTCGCCGAGGGCGGTCGCGCCGTCGCCGTTGGACCCCGCCGGTCGGTCCTCCGGGGTCGAGTCTCCCAGGAGAGCCCCCAGGCCCCTACCCAACGCACGCTTGCTCGTCATGGGCGATCACCTCCTTGGCGAGTTCCAGGTAGCTCTGGGCACCGCGGCTCTGGACGTCATGGAGCAGGACGGGCTTTCCGAAGCTGGGACTCTCGCCGAGGGTCACGTTCCGCGGGATCACGGTGGTGTAGACCGCATCTCCGAAGTACTCACGTGCCTCGTCCGAGACCTGCTGGCTCAGCCGCAGGCGCCGGTCGAACATGGTGAGCAGGACCCCTTCGATGCGGAGGGCAGGATTCATGGACCTCTGCACCAGTCGGATCGTGTTCAGCAGTTGGGACAGGCCCTCCAGGGCGTAGTACTCGCACTGGATCGGGATGAGCACGGAGGCGGACGCGGTCAGGGCGTTGACCGTGAGCAATCCAAGGCTTGGGGGCGTGTCGATCAGGACATAGTCGTAGCTCTCGGCCACCGACCCGAGTGCTCGCTCGAGGAAGCGCTCGCGACCCTCGGCGTCCACGAGCTCGATCTCCGCGCCCGAGAGACGCTGATCGGTGGGGAGCGCGTCGAGGAAAGGAAGCTCGGTCTTCCGTATTCCCTCGGCCGCAGCCGTCTGGCCGAGGAGGACCTCGTAGCTCGTGGTTTCCAGGTCGCTCTTCTGGATCCCGAGTCCGCTCGTCGCGTTCCCCTGGGGATCGAAGTCCACCAGGAGGACGCGCTTCTCGGCCACCGCCAGGGAGGCCGCGAGGTTGACGGCAGTGGTCGTCTTCCCGACCCCGCCCTTCTGATTCGATACGGCAATGATCCGACCCATCGTGCCTCCGGAGTCTCGAGGTGGGTACGGTCGTGGTTCTCGCAGGGCAGGCGGAGATTGGGTCCTTCGGAGCCGGCGCGCAAGATCGTGTCTGTCGTCACATGGGGAGCAGATGGGGAAAACCGCCGAAAGGTTCGTAGCGACAGTGAGTTGACCTGGGGGAAAGTTCTCGGGCGGCTGCGCCGTTTCACGTGAAACCGCACGGCCCCGGCACGCTCTGCTGTTCAGCCGTGGGCACAACTCCTGGTTTCACGTGGAACACGCGTCGGTGCGCCGAAGCACATAGACCCACCGGTCGCCCGCCCGGGCGTCTTCCAGGACATTCCAGCCCCGCTCCACCTCCCATGGCCCGTGGGAGTCCCACGACCAACCATGGCGCTGGAAGGTCACGACGCGTCCTTCGTCCGACAGCAGCGGGGTGACCCAACCCAGGAACTGCTCGATGTGGGCCACGGCCTTCGCCGTTGCCCAGGAGAACGGATCCGCGTTGAGCGTGCGGACGTCGCCGAAATGGGCCCGCGCCTTGTCCAGACCCAACCTCAGGACTTCTCGTTCGAGGAAGTCGCTTCGCGTTCGTCGGCGCTCGGACAGGACGATCTCCGTGTCCGGAAACGCGCAAGCCCAGACGATCCCAGGAAAGCCGCCCCCGGATCCGACGTCGAGGACACGATCCTCCGGCCCAAGGCCGAGCTCGAGGCCCGCACGGAGACTCTCCTCCATGAGTCGGGCCACCTCGGTCTTGGGATCGAGGCGCGAAACCAGGTTCTCCACCGGATTGAACCGGAGAAGATCCTCCCGGTACGCCTGAAGTCGTTCCACGGTCCGCGGCGAGAGGCGCCGCTCGAGATCAGTAGGTAGTTGTAAATGCGGACTTTTCAGTTCCTCAATTCTCCGCTTTGTGAATGACGATGTGCTTCGCCGCCCCTTCACCGAGGGAATAGGTCTCCAGCCCATCCATCTCCTGGACCGTCACGTGGATCACGCGCCGATCCCGGGCGTTCATCGGTCGCAGGTGCTCGTCCTCTCCCGATTCCGCCACACGACCCGCGAGTTCCCGCGCCAGCTCCCGGAGTTCGGCCTCGTGCTTCGCCCGGTACTGATTCACATCGACCTGGACCGGCACCATGTGCCCGACCTCGTGGCTGGCCATCCGCCCGATGAGAACCTCGAGCGCCTCGATCCCCGAGCCGCGCTTGCCGATCAGGACGCCGGCGTGCTTCGAATCGACCTCGATCCACACCCGCTGATAGTCCTCGTGCAGGAACTCGATGTCCGCGTCGATGTCCGCGGCCTCGAGCAGGTCCTCGGTGGCCTCGACCACCGCGGCATCGTCCTCGGGCGACGGTTCGTACGCCGGGCGCTCGCGAGCGCGCGACGGCGCCACGTCCTCCAGCGAAACGCTGGGCGTGGGGGTCTCGTCGATCACGATCTCCGGTTTGGGGATCGTGCGCTCGTATCGTTTCCGGGTCCGTCGAGATCGCATGGATTCTTCCTCTCCGCTTCGGTCGTCTTCCCGCAGTCCGCGGGCAGGGTGCTAGGAGGCACTCGCCTCGGCCGGCTGGGGCGCGGTCTTCGAGATGCGCCAGGTCTGGTACGCGGACAGGCCCGTGTTCACGAGCCAGTACAGCACGAGCCCGGCGGGGCTCTGGTAGAACACGAAGAACAGCATGAGCGGCATGAAGGTCGTCATCATCCGCATCTGCTTGGCCATGGGATTGTCGGCCTGGCCCGCCGTCGTGGTCTGCTGGAACTTCGTCTGCGCGTACATCCCCAGTGCCATCAGGAAGGGCAGCAACGAGAAGTACTCGCCCAGGAACGGGAGCGCGAAGGGCAGCTCGAACAGCGCATCGGGACGACTGAGGTCGTCGATCCACAACGCGAACTCAGCCTGCCGCAGATCGATGGTCTTGCGCAGGATGGTGAACAGTGCCCAGAACACCGGCATCTGCACCAGCAACGGGAGACAGCCGCCCATGTTCAGTGGATTGACACCGTGCTCCTTGTACAGCGCCATCATCTCCTTGCTCTGGCGCTGCGGGTCGTCCTTGTACTTCTCCTGCATCTTCTTCATCTTCGGCTGCATTTCCTGCATCCGGCGCATGCTCATGACGCTGCTCTTGGTCAGCGGCCAGAACAGCAGCTTCGTGAAGACGCTGAACAGGATGATGGTCCAACCCCAGTTGGGCACGATTCCGTGGAGGAGACGCAGGCCGATGAGCACGGTCTCGGCGATCCACCGGAAGACTCCCGGGCCGAGATCGACGAGGGCCGTGAGGTTCGCGTTCCACGGGTCGCTGTCGTAGCGCGCCAGGACGTCGTTGTCGACCGGTCCCATGTAGACGGTGTAGTCCACGGTCGCCGGTTCCCGCCCTTCCAGCCCGAGCGCGGCGCGGAAGGTCTGTACTCCGCGGTCGTGGTCGCCGTCGAGCCGGACCTCGCCGAGCTTCGGATCGGGAGAGATGACGGTGGTGAGGAAGTACAGCGACTCCACACCGCTCCAGCTCACGCTGCCCTCGTAGATGCGCCGTCCGTCGTTGCCGTCGCCCTTCAGCTTGCCGTAGCCGACCTTGTGGATGTCGTCGCCGACCCGCGCCACGGCCTTGAACTCGCGGATCTCCCGGGCGCTGTCGGGCTCGGTGGTCGCGATCCCGCCCGGCCAGCCGACCTCCCACCGCGTCGGAAGCGTCTCCCCGCGGCCGGGGACCACACGCGCCGAAACGTCGAAACCGTAGCGGTCGGGATGGAAGCGGTAGACGATCTCGACGCCCCCACCGTTGCCGCGCTGCGCAGTCAGGACGAGGTCGGCCGGTGCGTCGTCGGCGGCCAGGGCAATGCTGCTCCGTTGAGCGTCGAACTGCACCTGCCGCAGATCGAGCGCGCGGTCCTCGAGCAGGATCCGCAGTGCGTGCGCCCGCTGCGACTGGGGATCGAGCGTGCGCTCGCCGATCAGATCCACCGGCGAGCCGTCGACCAGGTCGAACTCACGCAGTTTCCACGAGACGATGTCGCCCCCGACGCGGTCGATCTGTGCTTCGAACAGCGGGGTGCTGACCTGGACCAGCGAGCCGCGATCGGTGTCCGCCACTCGGGTCCACTCCCTGGCCTCGGCCGGCGGTACCACGGCACGTTCGGTGTCCGGGATGGCGGGCGCGGTGTCCCCGAAGGTCGGCGGCCGGTCAGTGGTCGGCTCTGGCGGTCGCTCCGCGCTCTGCTCGGTCGCGGTCGTCTCGGTGTCCTCGGCCGGCGGGGGTGTCTCCGACGGGAAGAGGGCGAACCACCCGATCCAGACCACCGCCATCAGGGCGAAGGCCAGGATCGTACGGCTGTCGAAGGGTTGCTGGTTTCCCTGCACGATGTCAGTTCCCGGAGGCCGAGCGTGGACCGCGCGCCTCGGTTGGGGTCAACGGAGGCCTCTTGGAGCCCTCCGACGGGACCGGATCCAAGCCGCCCTCGTGGAACGGATGGCAGCGGAAGACCCGCCGCAGCCCGAGCGCCGCGCCACGCCACGCCCCGAAGCGCCGGATGGCGGTTTCGGTGTAGTGCGAACACGTGGGCGTGTACCGGCAATTCGATCCCAGAAAGGGCGAGATCGTCGCTCGGTACAGTTGGATCAGGAACACGGCCCCTCGGGCGGCCCAGGACGTCCACGTCATCGGGAATCACCCTCGGAGCGGTCGCATCGTTCGAACAGTTCCCGGAGTTCGTTCGCCATCTCCGGCGACCGGGCCCCGTCTCGTACCAGACTTCTCCGCGCGACCAGCACGACGCGGCTCGAGACGGGAAGGAGGTCGTTCACGTCACGGAGCGCCGCCCGGAGGACTCGCTTGGCCCGATTCCGGGCGACCGCGTTGCCGACCCGACGACTGGCCACCACCCCGGCGCGCGTCTCGTCGACGAAGCGGTCGCCGAGGATCTCGCGCCCTTTTTCACGGGGAAGGAGGAACAGAACGACATGCGGACCATGGGCGCGGCGACCGTGCTCGTAGACCGCGTCGAACTCGCGCTTCGCCTTGATGGTCCCCTTCAACCGGACTCCCGCGCCCGACGCTCCTCCGCGAACGACCGTGGGCGCACGCCGGATCGGATCGTCAGGCGCTCAACTTCTTACGACCCCGCGCACGGCGCCGCTTCAGGATGGCGCGCCCGGCCTTCGTCGACTTCCGCTTCCGGAAGCCGTGGTCGCGCTTGCGCTTGAGATTGCTGGGCTGGAAGGTCCTTTTCACGGTCCGACCTCGTCGCTGTGCGCGTCTGCGCGAACTCCGGGTGAAACGGGCGGACAGCGCCGCCGGATCAGCCGGGAAACACTAGAGGTGGCACGGCCTTTCGTCAAGCGGGGTCGACCCCCCTCTGCTGCCCGGAGCGGGCCGGAGGAGCCGGGCCCCGATCGACACCCGACCGACCCCTGAAGACCCACCGCTGCAAACCCCGGCACCCCAACAGGTTCAAGAAGAGATGAAGAACGACCCATTGCGTCTGCTTGCCGCACGCGGTCCGAAGTGCTAGGTTCGCGCGCCCCGGGTGGACAAGTCACATCCGCCCTGGTGAGTTTCTTCCACAACCTTCGCGTTTGGGGAAAACTCAGTCGGTACTTGTACCGAATCTTCTGACAACCTACCGCCGTGCAACAACATCCGGAAGCTCAACTGTGGTGGATAAGTTGTTGATTCATCCACCCTTGAACCCCACGACCCATCCGAGGAGCGAACCGGTGACCGCATCTCTGCCACCGCGTGATCTCGACGCGGCAGCCGGAACTCCGGACGACGATGGGATGGTCCTCTGGGAGCAGATCCTTTCCAGGGTCCGCCAAGAGGTCAATGAGCAGACGTACAAGACCTGGTTCGCCCAGACCCGTTTCCTGACCATCGAGGACCATGTCCTCCAGCTGCAGGGCCCCAACCAGTTCTTCGTCGACTGGCTCACCGAGCATCATCTCGAACTGCTCCAGCGGGTCGCCCGCGAGGTCACCGGTTCCCCCGTCCAGGTCCACGTGATCGTGGACGAGGAACCCGTCTCGAGCGCGGCCTTCGAACGTCCATCGGTGAGCACCGGCTCCCAGGCTCCGATCCCGTCCACCCCCGTGGCGCGTCTCCGGCCGCGCGACGCGGGCCTGAATCCCCGGTACACCTTCCAGAGCTTCGTCGTCGGCGAGAACAACCATCTCGCCTCGGCGGCCTGCATGGCCGTCGCCGACCAGCTCGCCCACGCCTACAACCCGCTGTTCCTCTACGGCGGTGTGGGGCTGGGAAAGACCCACCTGATGCAGGCGATCGGCAATCGCGTCCTCGAGAGTGACCCGCACGCGATCGTCCACTACGTCTCCGCCGAGAACTTCATGAACGAGTTGATCCAATCGATCCGCGGCGGCAAGAACATCGAGTTCAAGAACCGCTATCGGACCGTGGACCTGCTCCTGATCGACGACATCCAGTTCCTGGCCGGCAAGGAGACCACGCAGCAGGAGTTCTTCCACACCTTCAACGCGCTCTACGACGCCAACAAGCAGATCGTCGCGACGAGCGATCGTCCCCCCCGCGACATCAGTGCGCTCGAGGAACGGCTGCGCAGCCGCTTCGAATGGGGTCTCATCACCGACATCCAATCGCCGAACTTCGAGGAACGCGTCGCGATCCTCACCAAGAAGGTCGAGCGCGAGGACGTCCTGATTCCCCACGACGTGATCGTCCTGATCGCCGAGAGCATCCAGAGCAACATCCGGGAACTCGAAGGAGCCCTGGTGCGGCTCCTGGCCTTCTCCAGTCTGACCGGCAGCGAGATCAACCTCGACATGGCGCAGGAAGTCCTCAAGGCCTTCCTGCACCGCAGTCGGCCGCAGACGGACTTCACGATGGCCGACATCACGCGGGCGACGGCCGATTACTACCAGTTGTCCCTCGACCTCCTGCGTTCGAAGGTCCGGACCAAACAGGTGGCCTACGCGCGACAGATGGCCATGTTCATCTGCCGTGAACACACGCGGGCATCCCTGAACCAGATCGGAGGGCGCTTCGGCGGGCGGGACCACACCACGGTCCATCACGCCTGGCAGAAGATCCGCGAACTCCTCGAGCACGACGGCGAGGTGCGATCGGACTACGAAGCGATCCTCGGCCATCTCCGGAACCCGAACTGACGCTTCCTCCGTCTTCGTGGCCTCGCTTCCACGGAGCAGCCGGACGGCCCGGATCTCGAAGGTCCGGGCCGTCGTGCTTCCGCTGAGGGCCGTCTCCGCCCATCGGCGCAGCGACCGATGGCGGAATCCCTGGGGACGATCCTTGGGAAAGACCTGGGAACGTTGTCAGGAAACACCCGGGGACAAACACCCGATCGCCCCCACCTGTGCACAGATGACGATCGCTCCCCGATCCCTCCCCGTTCCGTCCCAGGACGTCGCACAGCCGAAGACACGCAGAAGGCACACCGATCGGTAAAGTTGCACGACTCCATCACCGCTCTGTCCCCACCGCCCCCAGCCCTTCTTCCACTACTGTGTTCCTGTATACATCGAAAGAGGAGAGTAGAGAGCGGGAGGGCTTCGCGAACGGCCCAGCGGGTCTTGTGAGCATGGCAGCGCTGGAGTACGATACCGGGCCCGCCGCGCAATCCGCCGTTCGGTGGACCGGCCGCGACGAGCCGACGTCCCTGCGTTCCTTCCCGCGAAAGGCCCCACCGTGAAGATCCAGGTCCAGCAGCCAGATCTCGTGCGCGCCCTCGGAGCGGTCGCCAACGTGGTCAGCAGCAAGACCACCTTGCCGATCCTGTCGACGATCCTGTTCGACGCGACGAAATCGGGTCTGACGCTGGCCGCGACCGATCTCGACGTCTCGGTCGTCACGAAGGTCGGCGAGGTCGAGGTCGAGAAGGACGGCAAGGCGGCGATCCCGGCGTCGAAGTTCGTCGCCTTCGCGCGGACGCTGGGCGCCGATCCGGTCGTGATCAAGGCGTCGGGCGAGAAGGTCGCCGTGACCTGCGGGCGAGCCCGGCTCGAGGAACCCTGCATGGCTCCGGAGGACTTCCCGAGTCTGCCGAGCTTCGGGGAGATGGCCTCGATCGAAGTCCCGGGCGAGATCCTCACGACCATGATCCGGACCACGATCTACGCGATCTCGCGCGACGAGACGCGACCGGCCCTGCAGGGCGTGCACTGGGAACTCGAACCCGACGCGATCACGATGGTGGCCACCGACGGACACCGGCTGAGCCGGGTGCGGCGCGAGGTCGGGACGGGGCTGCCGGAGACACGCAAGTTGATCGCCAGCAGTGCAGGTCTCCAGCAGGTCCTGCGACTGACCGAAGGCGTCGAAACCGTCCGTATCCACCTGGGAGAGAATCAGTTGAGTTTCGAACTCGGCGACACGGTGGTGCACACGCGGCTCGTCGAGGGCATGTTCCCCAACTACGAGCAGGTGATCCCGAAGGGCAACGAGCGCCTCGTCACCTGTGATCGGCAGACGCTCGCGGACCGCATCCGGCGGGTGAAGATCTCGGCCGACCGGGTCACCAACCAGGTCCGGTTCGAGCTCGAGCCGGGAACGTTGAACCTGTCGGCCAGCGGCACCGAGGGCAGCCGTGCCGAGGACCAGCTCCAGGTCGAGTACGACGGCGAGCCGCTGATCATCGGATTCAACCACAACTACGTCGAGGACGTGCTCAAGCACATGGCGGCCGAGAACGTCCAGATCGCTCTCGACCGGCCCGATACGGCGGCGATCGTGGTCCCGGCCGACCCTCCCGCGGCGAAGGCCTCCGACAGCGACGACCTGTGCCTGCTGATGCCTCTCCGCCTGAACGATTGAGTTCCGGTCCGCCGTGCGGATAACCCGCGTCAAGCTCCACAGTTTCAGGAACTTAGAGCCCCTGGAGGTGGCCGTTTCGCCCCGCGTGAATATACTGTTGGGACGCAACGGGCAGGGAAAGACGAACTTCCTCGAAGGTCTCTCGTACCTGGCCCTCGGGCGCTCGTGGCGCACCGGACGCGACCGCGAGCTGATCGGGTTCGACAAGGATTTCTGCCACGTGACCGTGGAGGGGCGTGACGATCAGGGCGATTCCCTGAAGCTCACCGCGTCGCTCACTCGGGAGGGAAAGAAGAAACTCGAGATCGACGGCCAGGCCCTGGCGCGTCAGTCCGACCTCGTGGGGCACCTCTCGGTGGTGCGCTTCGATCCCGACGAGGTCGAACTCGCGAAGGGCAGTCCCGAGCATCGGCGCCGCTTCCTGGACTACACCCTCAGTCTCTGCTCGGCGAGCTACTTCCGTCATCTGCTCGACTACCGCCGCGCGGTCGCCCAGAAGAACCGTCTTCTGAAGCAGCGCGACGGAAGTCTCCAGGGGCAACTCGATGCCTTCGACGGCGAGCTCGTGCGCTCCGGCGTGCCGCTGCTCGTCGAACGTGCCCGCTTCCTCGGAACACTCGAGGAGCACACGCGCGAGGCCTATCGGGAACTGGCTCCGCGTGGCGGACGCCTGGAGCTGCGGATCACGACGACCGTCGAGCGAGAGAACGACGAGGACGAGGACGCCACGCGGGCCGCCTTCGTCCGCCGACTGGAGGAGATACGAGCGCAGGAACTCACGATGAAGCACGCTTTGGTGGGCCCGCACCGCGATCGACTCGACGTCGACCTGGGAGGCCACTCGCTCCGCCGCTACGGCAGCCAGGGCGAGAAACGGACGGCGTCGATCGCGCTCAAGCTCGCCCAGGGGGAACTCCTGTACGAGCGCACGAACGAACGGCCCGTGGTGCTGCTCGACGACATCTTCAGCGAACTCGATCGCCATCGGACCGAGGCCCTGCAGACACGTCTCCATCGTGAGCACCAGCTGTTCATCGCGACCGCCCGGGTGGACCACGTGGTCGCCCTTCGCGACTGGGAGGCGCTGAAGGTCTGGACCGTGCGCGACGGCGTGCTCACGGAACTCGAATCGCTCGACGACGACGTCATCGCGGCCCAACGGCGGGCCATGACGGAGGACGCATGAACGAAGGACCCCGACGGCTCGACGAGGTGCTCGACGGACTCATCGGACGCAGCCCATTACGGCCCGGTCTGGAACGTCAGCAGGCCCTCGAGAGTTGGAAGGACGTCGTGGGTCCGGAGATCGCGCGACACAGCCGCGCCGAAGCGATCCACGACGGGGTCCTGCGCGTCCGGGTCGAGAGCAGCGTCTGGGCCCAGGAACTCGTCCTCCTGCGCTCGCAGATCCTGAAGGGATTCGCCGAGCGCCTCGGGCCGGGAGAGGTCCGCGAGATCCGCTTCCATTCCGGCAGCGAGATCCTCTGAACACGAGGAGACGGAATTGAACGCACCGCACGAGCAGTACACGTCCAAGGGGATCCAGGTCCTGAAGGGCCTCGAGGGCGTACGCCATCGACCCGGGATGTACATCGGCGACACTGCGGAAAGAGGCCTGCACCATCTCGTGTACGAGGTCGTCGACAACTCGATCGACGAGGCGTTGGCCGGACACTGTGACCAGATCCACATCACGGTCGAGGCAGATGGCCACGTGAGCGTGCTCGACAACGGACGCGGCATTCCCGTGGACTACCACGAAGACGAAGGCAAGTCCGCGCTCGAGGTCGTCATGACCTCTCTGCACGCCGGCGGTAAATTCGACAAGGGTAGTTACAAGGTGTCCGGTGGTCTGCACGGTGTCGGCGTGAGCGTCGTGAACGCCCTCAGCTCCGAGACCGAGGTCGAGGTCTACCGCGGCGGGAAGATCCACCGGCAGACCTACGTGCGCGGAATCCCGAGCACCGACGTCGAGTTGATCGGCGAAGCCCCCGAGGGCAAACGCGGAACCCTGGTTCGCTTCCTCCCCGATTCGGAGATCTTCGAGGTCGACCGGTTCAGCTTCGACACGCTCGCCCAGCGTGCGCGCGAACTCGCCTTCCTGAACGCCGGTGTGAAGATCGTCCTGACCGACCTCTCCGAGGACGATCCGCGCGAGCAGTCGTTCCTCTACGAGGGCGGGCTCCAGGAATTCGTCGCCTGGCTGAACAAGAACAAGGAGATGCTGCACGGCGCACCGATCACCATCAACGGTGAGCGCGACGGCGTCGAGGCCGAGATCGCCATGCAGTACAACGAGAGCTATCGCGAGAACATCTTCACCTACGTCAACAACATCCATACGATCGAGGGTGGAACCCATCTCAGTGGCTTCAAGACCGCGCTGACGAAGACCATCAACGACTACGCGGAGAGTTCCGGGCTGGCCAAGAAACACAAGGTCAAGCTGCTCGGTGAAGACGTTCGTGAAGGCCTGACCGCAGTCGTGAGCGTGAAAGTCCCCGAGCCGCAGTTCGAGGGACAGACGAAGACCAAGCTCGGCAACAGCGAGGTGCAGTGGGTCGTCACCAACCTCGTCAACCGAGCCCTGGCCGAGTTCTTCGAGGAGAACCCGGCGGTCGCGAAGAAGGTCGTCGAGAAGGCCATGGGAGCGGCCCGGAGCCGCGAGGCCGCCCGTAAGGCCAAGGAGCTGACGCGCCGCAAGAACGCGCTCGAGAGCTCGAGCCTCCCGGGCAAGCTGGCCGACTGCAGCAACCGCGATCCGGCGGTGTCGGAGATCTACCTCGTCGAGGGCGACTCGGCCGGCGGCAGTGCCAAGCAGGCCCGAGACCGGAACTTCCAGGCGGTGCTCCCGCTCAAGGGCAAGATCCTGAACGTCGAGAAGGCGCGGCTGGACAAGGCGCTGAACAACGAAGAGGTGAAGACGATCATCACCGCGCTCGGTACGGGTGTCGGTGAGGACCAGTTCGACATCTCGAAGCTGCGCTACCACAAGATCATCATCATGACCGACGCGGACGTCGACGGCAGCCACATCCGGACGCTGCTGCTGACCCTGTTCTTCCGCTACATGCCCGACCTGATCGTCGATGGTCACGTGTACATGGCCGAGCCGCCGCTCTACCGCGTGTCGAAGAAGGAAGACGCCCGCTACGCGCAGACCGAAGACGAGAAGGACCAGATCGTCGCCGACTTCGGTGGCGAGAAGGGTCTGTACATCCAGCGCTACAAGGGTCTGGGCGAGATGAATCCGGAGCAGTTGTGGGAGACCACGATGAACCCGGAGTCGCGTACGATGACCCGTGTCCGTCTCGACGACGTCGCCGAGGCCGAGCAGGTCTTCACCATGCTCATGGGAGACCTGGTCGAGCCGCGCCGCCGCTTCATCGAAGAGAACGCCGAGCACGTCGATCTCGAGGAACTGGACATCTAGTCCTCATCCCTGCCGAGGAAGACTCCGTTGAGTGACGAACGCATCCTGAACGTCGATGTCGAGCGCCAGATGCGGCGCTCGTACCTCGAGTACTCCATGTCGGTGATCGTGTCGCGCGCCCTGCCCGACGTGCGCGACGGTCTGAAGCCGGTGCACCGCCGCGTGCTCACGGCGATGAACGACCTGAACCTCTCGCCCGGGCGGCCCTACCGCAAGAGCGCGAAGATCACCGGTGACACGACGGGCAACTACCATCCGCACGGAACGGCGGCGGTGTACGACACCCTCGTGCGACTCGCACAGCCCTTCTCGATGCGGTATCCGCTCGTCGACGGACAGGGCAACTTCGGCAGCATCGACGGCGACTCCCCGGCGGCCGAGCGCTACACCGAGGCCCGCCTGACGCCGCTGGCGATGGAGATGCTGCGCGACCTCGAGAAGAACACCGTCGACTTCGTCCCCAACTACGACGGCAGCCGCGAGATGCCGAGCGTGCTGCCGAGCTCCGTGCCGAACGCCCTGATCAACGGGACCACCGGCATCGCGGTGGGCATGGCGACCAACTGCCCACCCCACAACCTGACCGAGATCGTGGACGGCCTGATCGCCCTGCTCGAGAGCCCGGACATGGAGCCCATCGAGATGCTCCAACACGTCCAGGGACCGGATTTCCCCACCGGAGCGTTGATCCACGGCCGCGCCGGCATCCGCGACTACGTGACCACCGGCCGCGGCCGGGTGGTCATGCGCGCCCGCACCGAGTTCGAGGAACTGCCGAGCGGCCGCGAGGCGATCATCGTCCACGAGATCCCCTACTACGTGAACAAGGCCGAACTGATCCAGAAGATCGCACAGCTCGTGCGCGAGGGTCACATCACCGGGATCGCCGACCTCAACGACGAGACCGATCGCCGCGGCATGCGCATCGTCATCACGTTGAAGAAGGACGCCCAGGGGCAGGTGGTCCTGAACCAGCTCTTCAAGCACACCGCCATGCAGAGCACCTTCGGGGTGAACAACCTCGCGCTGGTGGGCAACCAGCCCACGGTGCTGAGCATGAAGGACACGATGCAGCACTACCTCGACTTCCGGGAGGAAGTCGTGGTGCGGCGTACGCGATTCGACCTGGAGAAGGCCGAGGCGCGCGCGCACATCCTCGAGGGCTACCGCATCGCGCTCGACAACATCGACGAGATCATCGAGCTGATCCGCGGCAGCGCCGACGCCGAGACCGCACGCAACGAACTCATGCAGCGATTCGGCCTGAGCGAGCGTCAGGCGCAGGCCATTCTCGAGCTGCGTCTTCAGCGACTCACCGGACTCGAACGTGGGAAGATCGAGACCGAGTACCAGGAGTTGATCCAGGAGATCGAACGTCTGCGTTCGATCCTCGAGAGTCGCGCACTGCAGTTGAAGATCATCGAGGACGAACTCCGCGAGATCCAGAGGAAGTACGGCGACGAGCGGCGCACCGAGATCATGGACGCACAGGGGGACGTGTCCATGGAGGACCTCATCGCCGAGCGCGAGATGGTGGTCACGGTCAGCAACGCCGGATACGTCAAGCGCCTCGCCTCGAGCGAGTACCGCAGCCAGGGCCGCGGCGGCAAGGGGGTGTCGGCCGGAGCGCTCAAGGACGAGGACTGGGTCGAGCAGCTCTTCGTGGCGAGCACGCACGACGACGTCCTGTTCTTCACGACCTACGGCCGGGTCTTCAGTCTGAAGGTCTACCAACTGCCCGAGGCGAGCCGGACGGCGCGGGGGAAGTCCCTTCGCAACCTGTTGCCGCTCGATTCGGAGGAGCGGGTGAACGCCACGCTGAAGGTGCACGGAGAATTCAGTTCCGATCGATTCCTCTTCTTCTCGACACGCAACGGACTGGTCAAGCGTACGTCGTTGGACCAGTTCCGGAACATCCGGTCGTCCGGGCTCCGGGCGATCGGGCTGATGGAGGACGACGAATTGATCGGCGTGCGGTTGACGCAGGCCGGCCAGCACGCGATCCTCACCGCTCGGTCGGGCAAGTGCATTCGCTTCGCCGTCGAGGACGCCCGGGCCATGGGGCGGACGGCGCGTGGGGTGAAGGGCATCGAGCTCGCTTCGGCGGACGACGCGGTGGTCAGCATGATCGTCGTCGACGCCGACGACATCTCGCAGCTCCTGTGCGTGACCGAGGGGGGCTACGGCAAGCGGACGGTGCTCGACGAGTACCGACTGCAGAACCGGGGCGGCAAGGGCATCATCACCATGAAGGTGTCCCCGCGGAACGGCCCGATCGTGGCGCAGCTCGGCGTGTACGAGACCGACGAGGTCATGATCATCACGCGGCGGGGAGTGATCATCCGCACCGCCGTCGAAGGCATCAGCAAGATCGGCCGGAACACCCAGGGTGTCCGGGTGATCCACCTCAATCCAGGAGACATCGTTTCGACCATCGCCAGGATCGCCACGCCCGAGGACATCGAGGACGAGATCGAGGGCGACTCCGCGGACGAGGCGACCCCCTCGGATGCTTCGGATCCGAGCCCGGACGGAGACCAGGGGTCCGAGGCCTAGGCCCAGGATCCCGCCGCGGTTCCGCGGACCCCGCGGAACGACGGAGACGGACTGGATGGGTGCAACGACGCTCGGTCGGAGCCGTTCGAATCCCGAACGCTCTGGCCGGAGATCCGCACGACGGATCACGCTCCTGCTGCTGATTCTTCTCGTGGCCGCACAGCCGGCACGGGGGACGGCGGAGTCCACGACCGAACTGGTCGACGGTTTCCGGCTCGTGCACGACGGCGCGGGAGCGTTCCGTCTCGAGCGTGACGACACAACGTATCTCGATGTCGAACTGCGATGGTTCTCGGCGACCGGCGGCCGTGCCGACGGAACGCCCCTGACCGCGGCCGCGGGATGGCAGCCCGTGGCGCGCGACGAGGGGACGGTTGCGCGGAGCGCGGCGCTGGACCGCGAGCTGCACGTCCGCACCCGACACTGGCGCTACTTCCACGTCGATCCGGTGGCCTTCGTCGATGCGCAGATGCTCACCGCCGAGGGGGACGAATCGGCGGGCGCGGCAGGCCTCGCCCTGCGCGCCGACACGGGCTGGACGCGGCGTACGGTCGTCTCGCGACCCCACCTGGCGATCGGACGCGCGCCGAGTGTCGAGTTCGAGATCCTCGAGACCACGGTCGCGCTCGACGCCCATGAACGGCGCCATCTGGGAGTCGTGCGCCTCGATCGTCGCCGGTCGGTACCCCAGGCCGACGGGTCCACGCTCCTGTGGGAGGCCGGGACTCCGACCACCTGGCCCCTGGCCGTGATCGTGGCGCGATCCCGATCGTCGCTCGAGTACCTGGCCGGCCAGGCCCTGGTGACCTTCGACGGGGTCGGCGCGGAGGATCCGCCCGGGTGGAAGGTCCCACCCATGTGCGGTCGCTGCCGTGATCCCCGGATCGAGGAACTCCGGGTGGAGCTGTCCCTCCGCGACCGCAGCCTCCGCGTGCTCGCGTCGACGCCATCCGACCGGTCGGTCCATCCGGTGAGCTGGGAATCCCTGCGTCTCGAGGGCGTTCCGCTGAACGTCCACGACCGCGGACCCGAGGGCGCGGGGCGCCGCTACGTGATCCCGGTGTCGTCACCCCTGGCCCTGGAGATCGCCCGCGCCTCCGTCGACGGATCGCTCGACGCCGAGATCTGGATGGACGCAGGGGTGGGAGTCGAGCCGGACGACGTGCTCGTCATCGCGCCTTCCCGGATCGACGAGTCGATCGAGGCCCTGGCCCCGGCGCATCTCGTGGACGAACTCCCCAGCTATCTCTCGCCCGACCTGGTCACCAACTGGCCGAACCCCTTCCGCGACGCCACGATGATCGAGGTCGAGGTTCCATCGACCCTCGGCGATGCCTTCGAGCTCGAACCCTCGATGCGTCGCCGTATCGATCCGTCGTCGCCTCCCCCCTTCGGGCCGCGGCCCATGGTGCGAGTGAAGGTCTACAACGTGAGCGGACAGCTGGTCGACGTGCTCGACGAAGAGGTCCGCGAGGCCGGACGCTTCAGCGTGCACTGGAACGGAAGTGACGCCCAGGGACGGCCCGTGGCCGCCGGTGCCTACTACGTGAACGTCGAGATGGGTGACTGGTCGGTGACCAAGCGCGTGCTGCGGATCCGCAACTAGCCGGCACCCCGCTCCGGTCGTCGCAGCCCGGCGCTCAGACCTCGGTCTCCAGCACGGCCTCGAGGATCTCCTCGGGGTTCTTCGCGCCGGTGCGGTCCTGGTACTCGCGGCAGCGGTGCAGGATGCGGCCGAACTCCGGGCCGGGCCGGATTCCGCGCGCGACGAGGTGGCGGCCCTGGACCACGTCGGTCGGCGCCTCGGCTTCGACCTCGAGGGCGCGGGCCCTCTGCACGAAGTGATCCCCGGCGGGGAAGCGGCGCGCGAGGGCCTCGGGCGTGGTACGGCCGAAGTGGTCGGCCCGGGCGAGACGCGCCAGCAGTTGCATGGACACCCCGGACGCGGCGAGCCGGCGGGCCAGGCGACGGTAGGCGCGGTCGGTCGAGTGCTGCTGGTAGAGCAGCGCCGGCGCCAGGTGATGCCGGGTGAGCGACCGCACGCGGGCGATCAGGTCCTTGGGCGCGCGCAACCGGTCGAGCAGCGACTGCACACGGGGCTCGCCCGCGACGTCGTGACCCGGCGAGCGGATGCGACCCTTCTCGGCGAAGGTCGTGGTCGCTTTGCCGAGGTCGTGACACAGGGCTCCGAACATGAGCGCCTCGTCCTCGGCGCGGATCTCGCGCGTCGACTTCAGCGACGCGGCGTGGCCGCTCATCCGCAGGCGGGCCGCCTCGTCGCAGACCATGAGCGTGTGCTCCCACACGTCACCCTCGGGGTGCCACTGCGGGTCCTGGGGAACCCCCACGAGGTCGTCGAGTTCGGGCAGGAAGCGCAGCAACGAAGTGCGCTCGAGCAGTTCGAGCCCGATCGACGGCTCCACGCCCTTCATCAGCAGCTTGCGGAGCTCCTCGAAGATCCGCTCGCCGCTCAGCTCGCTGAGGTCCTGCTCGTGGCAGATCCAGAGCAGCTCGGCGTCGGGTTGCATCTCGAAGCGAGCGGCGAACTGGGCGACGCGCACGGCGCGGAGAGGGTCCTCGCCGAAGGACCCCGGGTCGCAGGCGCGGAGCAGCCCTGAACGAAGATCCTCGAGTCCGCCGAGAGGGTCGAGGAACTCCCCCGTCAAGGGGTCCAGGGACATGGCGTTGATCGTCAGGTCGCGGCGACGCGCGGCGTCGACGAGCGACAGGTGCGGATCGACCTCGACGGCGATTCCGCGATGGCCGGGGCCGACCTTGCGATCGCGGCGAGGCATGGAGATGTCCACGTCGAGATCGCCCGTCCGCAGGACGCCGAAGCTGCGACCGATCTCCTTGACCGGCCCGATCCCGGAGAGGATCTCCGAGAGGGTCTAGGGGTCGATTCCGAAGACCTCGAGGTCGACGTC
>DATFKK010000086.1 GCA_035268685.1 Candidatus Krumholzibacteriia bacterium
ACGAGCAACCTGGCCTGGCCGCGGTCGGGCGAGCTCGACATGATGGAGATGGGCGGCAAGCAGACGTTCCGGGATCTGCACGACACGCACAACGGCGGCGCCGGGACCGACGACGCCACCGTCAACGAGGCGGTGTCGGCCAACGCGATCTTCTACACCGACGCCGCGGTGAACCCGGACAACCCGACCGGTGCGGCGAGCCTGTCCTACGACCCGAACGACCAGTACGCGCGGCCGTACTTCGACCAGGTCGACGGTCTGGTCGAACGCTTCCTCGTGTACCGGCTGTACTGGGACGACACCTCACTCCGCTTCGTCGTCGTCGACGACGGGGTGGAGCACGACCTCTTCGCGGCGCCGTTCACCATCGACACCGAGGCGGACGAGTTCCGCGAGCCGTTCTACTTCCTGATCAACTGCGCGGTCGGTGGCGCCTTCACCGATGCCGCGGTCCTGGGCGAGGGCGGCGCGCCGATCACCATGCCGTTGCCCGCGGAGATGTTCGTCGACTACGTGCGCGTCTACGAGTGGAACGGTCAGGGCGAGGTCGCGCTGGGTCCGCCGGCCTTCCGCCAGGGATCGGTGGGTCTGTACACCGAGACCACCCCGACGGTCTCCGAGCTCGTGCCGACCGAGAGCTCGGAGATCTACGTGTGGGAGAACACGCTCCAGCCGGGGACGATCGCCCCCTTCGAGGGCGACGACGTCCTGGCCTGGCGCACGAACGGAACGGGCTGGTTCGGCGCCGGGATCATGGCGAGGCAGCCCCTGAACGTCTTCGACTTCGGCGAGGGCACCCTGAACTTCCGCGTGAAGATGCCGGCGAACGTGACCTTCGAGGTCGGGATCATCGACGCGTGGGGCAATCAGAGCTACGTCGAATTCCCGGCCTTCCAGACGAAGTACGGACTGGTGCGTGACGGCGAGTGGGGCCAGGCGATGATCCCGGTGAGCGACATCCGCGGCACGGCCATCGATCTGCGCATGCTGAGCTACGGCTTCGTGATCCTCGAACGCAACGGGACCCCGGCCGAGTTCGCGATCGACGACGTGTACTGGGACGCGGGTGCGGTGACGGCCGTCGACGGGGTGGCCTCGCCGCGCCGTGTGCAACTACTGCCGAACGCGCCCAATCCCTTCAATGCACGCACTTCGATCCGCTTCGAGCTCGCCACCGGGGGCACCTACGAGCTCGTGGTCTTCGACGACGCCGGGCGTCGCGTCCGGACCTTCCGGGGGCTGGGCACGGCGGGCCGCAACGAGATCGCCTGGGACGGCCGCGACGACGCAGGGGCCGCGGTGGCCTCGGGAGTCTACTACGCGCGTGTGGTCAGCGGCGACGCGGTGGCCACCGGGGCGAAGATGGTGCTCGTGGAGTAGCCTACGGACGTTTCGACGGAGACGAGGGGTGAGGGGCATGGCGCTCTCTCACCCTTCCGCCGCCCGCGCCTCGATCCCCGCTGGCGAGCCGAATCCCTTTCGCCTACCTTCCTCGCGTGGCCATGAGGCCGCAAAATCCTCGCCGATCCGCTGGAATCGATCGCCCGCTTCCGTCTGGAAGTGGGTTTTTTCGTATCCGGCCCGGCGAGGGCCTCGCCTCGGATCGCGAGACCGGGGGCGAGGATTCCCTGGCGGGACGCGACGTTCGAAGTTCATCGAACGGCTCGACCGCCTGTATCGACCGGCTCGGCCGGTGTTCTGGAGAGACGACTTTGAAGAAGATCTATGTTGGCAATCTGCCGTTCAGCGCGACGGAATCCCAGGTCACGGACCTGTTCGCGAAGCACGGCGAGGTGCACTCCGTCGCCCTGATCAATGACCGCGAGACCGGTCGCCCGCGTGGCTTCGGCTTCGTGGAGATGGACGACGCCGGTGCCCCGGTTGCCATCCAGGCCCTGAACGGCCATTCCATGGACAGTCGCGAGCTTCGCGTGAACGAGGCCACCGATCGCCCCAAGCGCAGCGGTGGCGGCGGTGGTGGCGGCGGCGGCCGCTGGTAATCCGATCTGCACACGCGTCTTCGTGACCGTCACGGAAACGTGGGCCCCGTCTTCGATCGAAGACGGGGCCTCTTCGTGTTCGGCCGGTTCTGCCGCCGGCTATTTCAACAAGACGAGCCGCACCGTCTCGGCCGCTCCGCCGGCTCGTAGTCGGGCGAGGTACACGCCACCGCCCACCCCCCGACCGGCGTCGTCCCGTCCGTTCCAGAGCCGCTCGTGTTCGCCGACGCCCATGCGCTCGCCCGTGGCGATCGTCCGCACCACCCGTCCCGCGGTGTCGTAGACCACGAGGTCCACGGACGCGGGTTCGCTCAGCACGAAGCGGATGGTCGACCGCGGATTGAAGGGATTCGGATACGCATCGAGACGTTCGATCGTGGTACGCGACGCAGCGGCCGGGGCCGAGGTCGCG
>DATFKK010000087.1 GCA_035268685.1 Candidatus Krumholzibacteriia bacterium
AGATCACACCCACCACCAAGGAGATCGGGCGGGGCTTCCTGACCGAATTCCTGTATCCCTTCGAGTTCGCCAGCGTGCTGTTGCTCATGGCGATGATCGGAGCCGCCATGATCACCCGCGAGCGCCGGTCGGAGGAGGACGAGTAGCATGGAGAGCGTCGGACTCACGCATTACCTCGTGCTGTCGGCCTTCTTCCTCGCCGCCGGGGTGTTCACCATCCTGAGCCGGCGCAACGCCATCGTGATCCTGATGGGTGTGGAGCTGGTGCTGAACGCGGCCGCTCTGAACTTCGTGGCCTTCGGGCGTTACGTAGCCGGTGGGCTCACCGGTCAGCTCATGGCCGTGTTCGTGATCGTGATCGCCGCCGCCGAGGCGGCGGTGGCCCTGGCCATCGTGTTGGCCGTCTTCCGCAACTTCAACACCGTGCACGTCGACCGGGTCGACCGGTTGCGGAACTGACCGGGAGAGGGAAGTCACATGGACCCCCTGATGACGAGCGCGATCGCGATCCTCGTGCTGCCGCTCCTCAGCTATGTCCTGCTCTTCTTCTTCGGCGAGAGGCTGCCGCGGCGGGGTGACTGGCTGGGCATCGGACTGCTGGGCGTGACCTGGATCCTGGCGCTGCGGATCTTCGCGCATTTCTGGACCCACGACACACCGATCGAGCAGAGCTGGAACTGGCTGACCGTGGCCGGGTTCTCGATCGACTTCGGGATCCTGCTCGACGGGATGTCGGCCGTGATGCTGGTGGTCGTGACCACGGTGAGTTTCGTGGTCCACCTATTCAGCAGCGGCTACATGTGGGGAGACCAGCGCTATTCGCGCTACTTCGCGTTCCTGGGCTGGTTCACGTTCTCCATGCTGGGCCTGGTGCTCAGCAACTCGCTCTTCTTCCTGTACGTGTTCTGGGAGCTGGTGGGAATCGCCAGCTACGTGCTGATCGGGTTCTTCTTCTTCAAGCACTCCGCGGCGAACGCGAACAAGAAGGCCTTCCTGGTCAACCGGGTGGGGGACCTCGGGTTCTTCCTGGGCATCCTGCTGTTCTTCACGGCGATCGGCGAGTTCCAGTACGGTGCCCTGTTCGAGGGGGTTCAGGAGGGCCTGATCGGTGGGTCGACCCTGACCTGGGCCGGTGTGCTTCTCTTCCTGGGCTGTGTGGGCAAGAGCGCGCAGGTGCCACTGCACGTGTGGCTGCCCGACGCCATGGAGGGTCCCACGCCCGTGTCGGCCCTGATCCACGCCGCGACCATGGTGGCCGCCGGTGTGTACATGGTCGCGCGCCTCTTCCCACTCTTCTCGCCCGACGCGCTGATGGTGATCGCCTACACGGGGGGCGTCACGGCGATCTTCGCCGCGACGATCGCGATCGTGCAGACCGACATCAAGCGCGGGCTGGCCTACTCGACCATCAGCCAGCTCGGCTACATGGTCATGGCCGTGGGCGTGGGTGGCGTCATGGCCGGGATGTTCCACCTCACCACACACGCCTTCTTCAAGGCCTGCCTCTTCCTGGGCTCGGGGGCGGTGATCCACGCAATGCACCACACTCAGGACATGCGATCGATGGGTGGCCTGCGCCGGAAGATGCCGATCACCTTCCTGGCCTTCCTGGTGTCGACCCTGGCGATCAGCGGGGTGCCGCCCTTCGCGGGGTTCTGGAGCAAGGACGCGATCCTGGCCTCGGCCCTGGCCTTCGGCATGACGAACCACGGGGTGCACTACCTGCCCTTCGTCTTCGCCCTGCTCGCCGCCTCGATCACCGCCTTCTACATGTTCCGGATCGTGTTCCTGACCTTCCTGGGCGAGCCGCGCGACCGCGAGAAGTACGACCACGCCCACGAGGTCAGCTGGCGCATGACCACGCCGCTGGTGATCCTCGGGATCCTGGCCGTGATCGGCGGTGGCTTCCCCGGGACCGGTTGGTTCGACCGCTTCGTCGAGGACCCGGCGGTGGCGCAGGCCGGCCACGACATCGAGCTGCACCTGGCCGACGACGCCGCCCACGAGGTTCCGGCGGGTGCCGAGGACCCGCACGTGGTCGACACGCACGCCGAGACCACCCCGGCGGCACCGACGCACGCCGCGGAGACCGGGGCGCACGCGGACGACGGCCACCACGACATCCATCACGTGGCCCACGGCCGGGCCATGGTCATGAGCCTGATCGCGGCCGGCCTGGGCATCCTGCTGAGCTGGCTGACCTACGGGCAGCGCCTGATCAGTAGCGCGGGCATGCTCCGCGCCCTGCCGGGCGTGCACCGCTGGTTGTACGGCAAGTATTTCGTCGACGAGTTCTACGGGGCCACGGTCGTTCGGGGGACCCTGAACCTGTCCGCGGTGGCCGGGTGGTTCGACAAGTACGTGATCGACGGAATCGTCAACGGCGTCGGCGCCGTGGGGCGTTGGTCGTCGGTCCTGAGCGGTCAGACCGACCGCTGGGTCGTCGATGGTCTCGTGAACGCCACGGGCGACGTCCTGCGGTCGATCGGCAGCTGGCTCTCGAGCTGGCAGACCGGCCGCGTGCAGAACTATTTCCTGGGCCTCGTTACGGGGCTGGTGGTGTTGATCCTGGTGGTGCGCGCGGGCTGGCTGTAGCCGCCGCACGCGCGTCCTCGTTTCCGGAGAGGTGACGGGTCCATGCTCGAACTCGCTCAGGGAGCCGAGAGCTCTCTGCTGACCTGGATGACCTTCGTGCCCCTGTTGGGCGCCGTGGTGATCACCCTGTTGCCATCTGCGCAGAAGCAGTTGCACCGGTACGTCGCCCTGGCGTTCACGGCCGTACCCGTGGTGCTGGCCGTGTTCCTGATGATCGGTTTCGATCGGACGACGACCGACATCCAGTACCACACGCAGGTCTCGTGGATCAGCGCCTTCAACATCGAGTACTTCGTCGGGGTCGACGGGATCTCGGTGACCATGATCCTGCTCACGGCGCTGCTCAGCTTCCTGTGCGTGATCGCCAGTTGGGGGATCCAGAAGGCAACGAAGGGCTACTTCGCGCTCTTCCTGTTGCTCGAGACGGGCATGATGGGCGTGTTCATCGCCCTGGACTTCTTCCTGTTCTACGTGTTCTGGGAAGTGATGCTCCTACCCATGTACTTCCTCATCGGGATCTGGGGCGGGCCGCGCAAGGAGTACGCGGCGATCAAGTTCTTCCTCTACACCCTGGCCGGCAGCGTTCTCATGCTGCTGGTGATGATCGCGTTCTACTTCAACATCAGCGATCCGCTCACCGGCGAGAACACCTTCAACATGCTGCACATGATGAACCAGGCGAACCACGGGGACTGGTTGTCGACGCCCGACATCCGGCACATCCTGTTCCTGGGTCTGTTCATCGGCTTCGCGATCAAGGTCCCCATCGTTCCCTTCCACACCTGGCTGCCCGACGCCCACGTCGAGGCGCCGACGGCCGTCAGTGTGATCCTGGCCGGCGTTCTGCTGAAGATGGGCACCTACGGCATCCTGCGGATCTGCTTCCCCATTCTGCCCGACGCCGCAGCCTGGTTCTCGTGGCCGCTTGCGATTCTCGGAGCGATCAACATCGTCTACGGGGCGATGTGCGCGCTCGCCCAATCCGACATGAAGCGTCTCGTGGCCTACTCGAGTGTCAGCCACATGGGCTACGTGCTTCTCGGCATGGCCGTGTTCAACGAGGCCGGGATCACCGGCGCCGTGCTGCAGATGTTCAACCACGGCACGATCACGGCGATGCTCTTCCTGATGGTCGGTGTGATCTACGATCGGGCCCATCACCGCGAGATCAATGGTTTCGGTGGGCTCGGAACACAGATGCCCCGCTACACCACCGTGTTCTCGCTCGCCCTGTTCGCCGCGCTGGGTCTGCCCGGCCTGAGCGGCTTCGTGGGCGAGGCCCTGGTCTTCGTCGGCGCCTTCAGCGTGTACAAGACCGTGACCATCGTCAGCGCGATCGGAATCGTGTTGGGTGCGGCCTACGTGCTCTGGATGCTGCAGCGCGTGTTCCTGGGCCCGACCAACGAGAAGTACGCCGACCTGCCCGACATCAGCCGGCGTGAGCTGGTGAGCGTGGTGCCGATCGGCATCGTCGTGATTCTCTTCGGCGTGTACCCGCCGCCGCTGATCGACATGATCAAGACCTCGCTGGTGCATCTGATCGGGATGATCCCGGGCTAGGAGCCGAGAGCCGTGAACTTCACCTGGCTCGACCTGAGCTACTACATTCCCGAGCTGATCATGCTCGGCACCTTCATCGGGTGTCTGGTGCTGGACCTGATCCTGCCCCGGCGGACGTCGTTGGTGTTCGGGAAGTTGATCGTGGGAACGCTGCTGGCCACGATCGTGGCGCTGGTTCGTCCGCCCGTCGGAGAGCACTACATCTTCGGCCAGATGATGGTCGTCGACGGGTTCTCGCACTTCTTCCGTCTGGTGTTCCTGGGCATCACACTGGTCGCGGCGATCTTCAGCTACAGCAGTCGCGAGATCATGGGCCGCGACCGCGAGCACCAGAGCGAGTACTACGCCATGCTCGCCCTCATGGCTTTCGGCATGATGAGCATGGCCAGTGCCACCGACCTGATCATGCTGGCGCTGACCATCGAGCTCGTGTCGATCACCAGCTACGTCATGGCCGGCTTCGCCCGCTTCAGTCTGCGCAGCAGTGAGGCGGCGATGAAGTACGTGCTGTGGGGCGCGGTGAGCAGCGGCATGATGTTCTACGGAATCAGCCTGTTCTACGGGCTGACGGGGGCCACGGGTTACGACGCGATCCGGGACGGCCTGGCCGTGTCCCAGGCGGGCGACGTGACCCTTCTCGTCGCGATCCTCTTCGTCATGGCGGGCATCGGATACAAGATCAGTGCGGTTCCCTTCCACTTCTGGACGCCGGACGTCTACGAGGGTGCGCCCACGCCGGTCACGGCGCTCTTCGCGGCCGGTCCGAAGGCAGCCGGCTTCGCGCTGATGATCCGCTTCTTCTACACCACGCTGACCGGCGCCGATGGCGCGGTTGGCTTCCAGGTGCTGCGCGAGGTGCAGTGGGACATGGTGTTGGCCGTCCTCAGTGCGGTGACCATGACCTGGGGCAATCTGGCCGCCATACGGCAGAACAACGTGAAGCGCTTGCTCGCCTACAGTTCGATCGCCCACGTGGGATACCTGCTCATGGGCTTCGTGCTGCTCACCCAGAGCGGTCTGCAGGCGATCCTCTTCTACCTGCTGATCTACGCGATCATGACCCTCGGGGCCTTCCTCGTGGTGATCGCTCTGAACAACCGCCTGGGCAGCGAGGACATCGAGGACTATGCCGGGCTCGGATTCCGCGAGCCGCTCGTGGCCGGGTCCATGTTCGTCTTCCTGATCAGCCTGACGGGCCTGCCGCCGACGGCCGGCTTCATCGGCAAGTTCTATCTCTTCGCGGCCGTCGGCGAGATGGGCATGTGGTGGCTGGCGATCCTCGGAGTGCTCAACAGCGTGGTGAGCCTCTACTACTACATGCGGATCGCCAAGGCGATGTACTTCACGCCGTCGACGGAGCAGGGGCCGCTGAGCCTGGCCGTGCCCCACGTCGTGCTCGTCGTCCTGCTGGCCATCCCCACCGTGATCTTCGGTCTCTACTGGGCGCCGTTGAAGGGCCTGGCCGACCGCAGCGTCCTCGGCTTCTGGGGCGGTTGATCCGCCCCGGAGCCGGGACCCCACGGGGCTCCACTCCGCGAGTCGGCTCGTCCTCTGATGCACGCGCATCGTCTTCGTCCGGCATTCCGGGCCGATCTCCACCGATTGTGTGACAGCGAGCGATCCCTCGGTGGCTCGCCTCCTTCGCGGTGATCTAGAGTCGTCGCGCCGTTCTGTCGACGTCGACACCGGCATTGCGGCTCCCGGTCGATTCACCCACCGTGGAGGCCCCCTATGCGTCGCGCCCTCTTCCCGGTCCTGGCCCTGCTGTTCTTCGCGACCCCCGGCTGGTCGGCCGCACCGCTCATCCTCGACCTCGGTTCAGAACCGGGGATGCGAGTGAGCCGGGTGTCGAGCGTCGAGCTCCGGGTCGAGGTCGATGTCGGTCGCCTCCGGTTCTTCGACGTCGAGACCTCGGAGGGGACGTTCACCCAGATGGTGATCCCGGGCTTCCACCGCAGCCGCGACGTCGGGCGCCCGGCCGTGCCCGTGATGAACCGCCTGCTGGCGATTCCGGACGGTGCCGCGGTGACCGTCGACGTCGTCGAGGCGAAGACCCGAAAGGTCCCCCTGGACGACATCGGCGTCGGCCACCGTCTGATGCCGGCCCAGCCCAGCCTGTCCAAGAGCGAGGATCCGACCCGACGACCCCTCCGTTTCGACGAGCACGCGTATGCCACGCCGGTCACACTCGACGACGTCGACGTTGCACGCATGGTCGTCCAGGGGAGGCTCCGCGCCCTGGACTTCGGACGCCTCGAGGTGCAGCCGGTGGCCTACGATCCGGTCGCGGGGGTCCTGGAGATCGCCGAGAGCCTGCAGTTGCGGGTGCGGTTCGACGGGGGGCGCTCCGGTACGACGGCGGATCTGCTCGCCCGCACCCGGAGTCCCTTCTTCGACGGGATCTACGACCGCTTGGCCGCCAGCAAGGGCCTGCACGACTCCTATCCGGACGTGGTGCGCAACGAGGTGACCTTCGTCGTCGTCACCCCGCCGGAGTTCGAGCCGGTGCTCGAGGACTTCCTGGCCTGGAAGGTCGAGCGCGGCTTCCGCGTCGAGGTCGGGTTGATCGGTTCGCCCGGGGTCGGCAGTACCACGACCAGCATCCAGGACTACCTCCACGGCCTGTTCCACGGGGCGACGCCGGAGCGACCGGCACCGAGCTTCGTCCTCTTCGTCGGCGACGTGGCCCAATGTCCCACGTGGACGATCGACGGGAACGCGACCGACCGCCCCTACTGCACCGTCGACGGGGACGGAATCCCCGACATGTACTACGGCCGATTCTCGGCCACGAACACGTCCGAACTGCGGGCGATCGTCGACAAGACGATGACCTACGACACACTGTCGATGGCCGATCCGAGCTACCTGGGCGACGTGGTCCTGATCGCCGGCGCCGACGCCAGCTGGGCGCCCACGCACGGCAACGGCACCATCAACTACGGCAGTGACAACTACTTCGATGCCGCACACGGCATCGCGGCCGACGTCCATCTCTACCCGCAGTCGCAGTACGACGCCGCGTCGATCGTGAGCGAGGTGAGCCAGGGTCGAGGCTTCGTCAACTACACCGCGCACGGCAGTCGGACGAGTTGGGCCGATCCGAGCTTCACGCAGTCCGACATCGCCGGGCTGCAGAACGTCGACGAGTACGGTCTGGTGATCGGCAACTGCTGCCTGACGTCGACCTACGACTACGGAGAATGCTTCGCCGAGTCGTGGTTGCGTGCGCCCGATCGGGGCGCGATCGGGTACATCGGCGGATCGAACTCGACCTACTGGGACGAAGACGTGTACTGGAGCGTCGGCTCGACCTCTTCCATCACGGCCGACATGCCCTTCGAGAGTACGGGTCACGGAGCCTACGACGGCCTCTTCCACGATCACGGAGAATCCGAGGCTCAGTGGTACGTGACGGCGCACGCCGTGGCCTTCTGCGGCAACCTCGCCGTGCAGGAGTCCGGCTCCGGGCTGACGAGCTACTACTGGGACATCTACAACCTGATGGGGGATCCGTCGTTACCCGTGCACGTGGGCGTGCCGGCGACCAATCCCGTTGTCCATGCCGACAACCTGGTGGCGAACCAGACGTCGGTCACCGTGTCCGCCGCTGCGGGGAGCTACGTGGGTGTGAGCCAGAACGGCGCGCTCCTCGGAGCGGCAACGGTCCACGCTGGCGCAACGGACGTGACCATCGACTACCTGCAGTCCCTGCAGGCCGGTGTCCCCGCCATGGTCGTGGTGACCGGGCAGAATCTGGTGCCCTACGTGGCCGAGTTGCCGGTGGCGGCGCCGAGTGAGGTCACCATGGTACCCGCCGAATTCCCGGCCGGGATTCCGACCGAGGTCGATCTGCGCGTCCTGCGCAACGACGGCGTGACACCGATCGCCGACGTCGAGGTCCGTGTGAGCGATCCGATGGAGTACGTCGCCACTGCCGTCACCGACTCGGCCGGCCGCGCGAGCCTGACCCTCGAATATCCCTACGGCGCTGCGCTCGGTGTCCGCGGAACCCACCCCGTCGAGGGCTTCCTGTTCGACGAGGGACTCACGGTGACCGCCGCACCGCTGGTGGAACCCGATCTCACCGTGGGCACGGAGCTCGGATTCCAGGATCTGTTCGGCATGAACCTGCAGAGCACGATCGTGGCCCGTTGCGGGACCCCGGGTGCGACGTTGGTGGCCTACGTCCCGGGTCTCGGGCGCATGGAGTCGGTCGACGACACCCTGGTCTGTACACCCACCGAGGGCGGCGAGGTCCGCGCCTTTCTCCTGGCCTCCGGCCACGAGATCCACGCCGAGACCTTTCCCGTGCTCACCCAGGGCAGCGTTCGGGGCACGGTGCAGCTCGAGGGCGAGGTGGACTTCTCCGGGGTCGTGTTGACCGCATCGCCGGGAGGAACGAGTACGATCACCGCGGCCGACGGGAGTTACCTCCTGACGGAACTGGGGGCCGGCGAGTACGTGCTGACGGCCGAGCGCGAGGGCTTCTCGGTCGGCACGGTCCCGCTCACGGTGGCCGAGGGCGAGCACCTCGACGGCATGGACTTCCAGCTGTCGATCGTCTACGAGACCGAGGCCTGCGTCGAGCCGGCGCTGGCCATCCCCGACGACTTCGTCCGCGGCGTGACCTCGACCCTGGACGTCGGGTCGGTCGGCGAGATCACGTGGGTCCGGGCGCACCTGGACCTCACCCACACCTACCAGGGAGACCTGATCGTCGAGCTGGTCTCGCCCTCGGGCACGACGGTGGTGCTGCACGACCGCAGCGGGGGGTCGACCGACGACATCGTCGGCTGGTACCCCGATCCCCTGACCCCGGCCGAGGGCCTGGGCGCGTTCGTCGGCGAGGACATGGGAGGATCGTGGCGTCTGCGGGTGAGCGACAACGCCGGCCTCGACACCGGAACGCTGAACTCGTGGTGCGTGAACCTGGGCTACGCGGGCGGCACGGTCACCGCCGCGAAGACGCCACGGCCGCTCCGCCTCGAACGGAACGTGCCGAACCCCTTCAATCCGACGACCACGATCGGCTTCTCGATCCCGGTTGAGACCGAGGTCCGGCTCACGGTCTACGATCTCCGTGGCCGCCGGGTGGCGACGATCGTCGACGACGTGCTACCCGGCGGGCGACACCGGAGTACGTGGAACGGGTGCGACGACCGTGGACGCCCTCTGGCGAGCGGGACGTACTTCTACCGGCTCACGGCGGGGGAGCGGACGCTGAGCCGGAAGATGCTGTTGTTGAAATAGTCCTCGGGCGGTTCGTCCTCCGCGTTCCTAGCCGAGGCCCGGTAACAGGTCGGGTCGCCGGGTCGCCAGCCACCAGATCCCGCACACCACCAGGGCGTGGCGGATCCGGCCGCTGGCGATCGCGCCGGGAATCTCGCCCACGGGCATGGTTTGCACCTCGATGTCCTCGCCCACGTCGAGCTCCAGGTCGTGGGCGGACCGACACTCTTCGACGAGATAGGTGTGGCAGAGGTTTCCCAGGATCGCGGGGTTCGGCTGCACGGCACCCAGCGACGTGACATGCGTGCCCTCGTACCCCGTCTCCTCGCGCAGTTCGCGCACGGCAGTGTCGCGGGGGTCCTCGCCGGGGTCGACGATCCCGCCGGGGATCTCGAGCGTGACGTCGTCGATGCCGTGGCGGTACTGCTCCACGAGCACGAGTTCGTGGCCGGTGGTCACGGCCACCACGTTCACCCAGTCGCGGGTCTCGAGCAGGTTGATGTCGCGGACCACACCGTTGCGCGGATTGCGCATCATCTGGAGGGTCAGGTCGAAGATCCGGGTGCGCGCCACCGTCTCCTGCGACAGGCGTTCCCACTTCTGGACGGCCATGGTGTCTCTCCGGGAATCGAGGCTCAGTCGCGGTCGGAACGGCGGCCCTTCGGGCGCCGGGTCGAGGGGTGTCCCGTCCCGGCGCGGGAAGAGGTCTTCTTCTTCGATCGTCCACCACGCTTCTTCTTCGGTGCCCCGTGCCCCGACCGGGCCGAGACCTTCTTCGCCGGCTTCGGCTTGTACATGATGAAGAGGTAGTTGAAGCCCCGCAGGAAGAAGTTCCCCTGTGCCGCGGCATCGTGCCAGTTCTGGCGCGCGAGCGACTTGTTGTGGCGGACCACCGCCACGATGTCCTCGCAGAGGAACAACTGGCTGAGCATGGAGAAGAGTTTGAACCCGATCGGTTCGAGAGGTGAGCCCTTCTTCGCACTGTCGCTCACGTACAGGGCCATGTGCCGCTCGGGCTTGAGCACACGATGGATCTCGAGGATCACCTTCTCCATGGCTTCGTAGTAGGCGTGCCCACGACGCGCGTCGAGCTCGCCGATGCACTCGGGCCGGCCGGAGTACTTCACGTGTGTGGAGTAGGGAGGGTCGACGAAGACGAAGTCGGCCTTGCCGGTCTCCAGGGGCAGTGTCCGAGCGTCGGCGCGGAAGACGTCCTCGCGTGTGGGCTCGACGTCGTAGGCGAGTGCCCGACGGTTCAGGTCGCGGGCCACGTCGAGCGTGGTCCCACTGCCCGCCATGGGATCGACCACCAGCCACTTCTCCCGCGTGTAGCGCTGCAGGAGGTTCCAGATCACGTAGCTCGGCGTCGCGCCGGCGTAGTCGGAATCGCCCTGGCGACCCCGGCCCGCCCCCCCGCGGTAGTTCTGCGAAGGGAAATCCCACAGGGTGGTCGTCATGAGCGGAACGTTCGGCGTGGCGGTTCGTTTCTCGCGGGCCAAGGCCCACCTCGTTTCTCGGACGGCGATCAGGTGAGCCCGCGTCCGGGTTCGCGTCCCACGGCGAAGACCTGGGTCGCGACGGCGGCCGGGCGGCGCAGGGCGTCGAGCCAACGGGTCCAGCGGTCCCGGACCTCCATTTCGCGCGCCTGCTTGTGTTCGTGCAGGCGGCGTTCGAGTTCCCGGACCAGCAGCTCGCGGAACACGGGCTCGCGCGGCGGGAGTCCGCCGGCGTCGACGTACGACTCGTAGAACACACGGCCGAGATGGGGCCGGGGTTCGGCCTCGCAGATCGCCATCTCCACGAGGTCTGCCTCGGGCGGGCCCCAGGCGCAGAAGCTCCAGTCGATGACGCCGCTGATGGTCCAGCCGTCGTGGGCATGGCCCTCGACCAGCAGATTGCCCAGATGGGCGTCCCCGTGCAACAGGCACGTCTGGGAAACGGGGGGATCCACGCTGATCGTGCGGATCACCGAGGGATCGTCCGGGCCGCGCTCGACGCGGTGGAGGGCGGCCAGGGAGCGGCCCAGCTCGATGCAGATCCGGCTGAGATCGGGATTCCCCCCCGTGTCTCGTCGGAGTGCGCTGGCCCGTGTGCCCGGCAGGATGGGTTCGAGGCTGGCCTCGGGCAGGTCGATGGCCGGGAGCAACTCCGCGGGATGCGGAGCCGGCAGCACGCGGGAAGCGCGGAGTGCGGCTTCGGCCTCGGCCTGCAGGACCGGCCGGAGTCGGTCGATGAACTCGACGCGAGGCAGGCGCAGGAGACGCATCGGTCCGTCGTCGAGTTCGACCACGAACAGGTGGTGCTGGCTCCCGGTCCCGGCGGGTTCGACCTGCCGGGGCGCATACCCTCCACGGATCAGGACGTCACGGGCGCGGTCGGACGCGGTGTCGGGCGTGGTCAATCGGTCTCCTCGTGTGGGCAGTGAGTGTCCCCATGGTAGCCCGAGCGCCGTTTCCCGAACAGGGACGAACGGTTCCACGTCGTCGCGTGACGTGCGGCCGGCCGTCCCCTAGACTCGACCGCGTTTCCCCGTCGTGCGCGGCATCGCGACCGCCGTACGAGGCCCCCGGAAGATCGCATGATGTCGTCATCGATGTACGGCCAGTGGGCCGCCCTCGTCACCTTCGTCCTCCTGATCGTCGTCGGCGCCACCCCCGCGACAGCGGCACGCCAGGCCGTGGCGGTACGGGTCGACCAGGCCCCCGCCCTCGACGGATGGTTGAGTGACCCCGTCTGGGAGCGGACGCCCCCGACCTCGGATTTCGTGCAGCAGCGGCCCGACACCGGCGCCCTCTCGACGGCGACGACGACGGTCCGGTTGGCCTTCGACGACGACGCGCTGTACGTCGGATTCCGGTGTGACGAGCCCGACTCGGCCGGCGTGCTGGGTCGAGCCCTGGGACGCGACAGCGATTTCGCCGACGAGGACTACTTCCGGCTGGTGCTCGACACCTTCGACGACGACCTGAGCGCCTCGGTCTTCACCGTGAATCCGAACGGCGCGCGCAGTGATCGGCTGGTGCGCAACGAGGGCGAGTACCAGAACCTCGACTGGGACGGGATCTGGTCGGTCCGCACTCAGGTGACCACCGATGGCTGGCAGGGGGAAATCCGTGTTCCGTGGCGGACGCTGCGCTTCCCGCGGCGCGACACGCTGTCGATGGGTGTGAACTTCGAACGCCAGCGCCGGCGCGTGAACGAGCAGAGCCACTGGTCGGCGGTTCCGCGGCAGTTCTCCGTGTACCGGGTGGAGCTGGCGGGCCAGATGTCGGGTCTGCGCGCGATCGACCCCGGACGCAACGTCGTCGTGCGTCCCTACGTGCTCGGCCGTGCGAGTCGTGGGACCTCCTCCGACTGGAAGACCGACTCCGAGGTCGGTCTCGACGCGAAGGTCGGTCTGGGTCCGTCGCTCACCCTCGACCTCACCCTGAACACCGACTTCGCGCAGGTCGAGGTCGACGACCAGATCGTCAACGTCACGCGCTTCGACGTGGAATTCCCCGAGAAACGCGAATTCTTCCTGGAGAAGGCCAATCTCTTCCGCTTCGGCTCGGCACGGAACCAACTCTTCTACAGTCGAACCATCGGCCTGGACGACGAAGGACGGACCCTTCCCATCGACTACGGTGCGCGGCTGACCGGACGCATCGACGAGACCGAGGTCGGAATGCTCGCGATCGAGCAGGGCGATGCCCGCGGACTCCCCACGCGTCGCTTCGGGGTGGTTCGTCTGCGTCACGACGTGGGCGCGCGGTCGAGTGTGGGACTCCTGGTCACCCACCGCAACTCGGCCGACGACGGGACCGTCGACGAAGCCGACGACACGGCGATCGGCGTCGATGGCGACCTGAACCCGACCGACCGGCTCCTCGTGTCGGGATACACGGCCTTCAACGAGCGGCGGGGCAACGGGCCCGACAAGTTCACATGGGGTGCCCGCGCGCGTTGGAGCCATCCTTCCTACCGGATCACGGCCCTGCACGAGTCGGTGGGGAGCGATTACGATCCCGCGACCGGCTTCGTCAACCTGCGCAGTGCACCGGGTGTCGGCGTGAACGTCTACGCGGGCGGACTCACCCACGCTCCCGAGCCGAACCTCTCGTGGGTCCGCCGTTTCGAGAACACGGTCGAGATCTACGTGCTGAACCGTCGCCGTGGCCCCCTCGAAGCGCGCTACCTCTTCGCGGGGAGCACGCTGGTGGGGCCTTCGGAGGAACGCGTGGGATTCTACTGGGAGCGGGACTTCGATCGGCTGTTCGGTTTCGGATTCCCCCTCGGCCCCAATCCCGACGACAGCTTCGACCTGGTCTTCCCCGCGGGCGAGTACACCTACGACTACCTCGGGTTCGAACTCCAGACGGATCCCAGCCACTGGTGGACGGCGCGGGTCGACGGCGTGACCGGGGAGTTCTTCGACGGCACGCGCACCAACGTGAACACCCGGCTCGACGTGCGCTTCGCACCTCATGTCGAGATCGGTGCGACGACGATCTCCGAGCGCATCGAACGCGATGCCGAGAATGGCGGAAACCAGCGATTCGACAGCGATCTGCTGCGTTTCCGCCTCGGCGTGGACCTGAACACCTCCTTCGGTCTCGACGTCTTCGCGCAGTACAACAGTGAACGGCGCCTGGCCCTGTCGCAGGTGCGCGCCCACTGGATCTTCGGCGACGAGAGCGATCTGTACCTCGTGTTCAACGATGCGCGTGACGCCGACATCATCGTCGGTAGCGAGCGGTTCCGCGTGGACCTCGGCGATCGCCGACGCAACGACTGGACCCTGAAACTCTCGTACTCGCACCAGCTCTGACGCCACGAAAACCGTTGTCGTCGGTCGGGATCATCTCTATTGTTTGGGGCGTCCAGGTGAATCGCGACGGCACACGCGTCAGAGCCGCGACACCGACAGAACAGCCACGCGATGCAGCGCAGAGGAGATCGCCGGGAGCCCAGGCTGCAAGAGGACTCCCATGAAACGAAGTCTCCGATGCGCGAGCAGGGAAGACGGAAGCCCTGCGTCCTGCCGGCGGTCGATCTCGACCGCCGGCTTTTTCCGTCGGTGGAGCAGCGTCTGCACCTTGGCGATCGCTCCCCGCGGTGCTAGACATCGCCGGGTCGGGGAGACTCTGGACGAAGCCTCGAGCGAGGTGCGGACGTGCGACCGCTTCGATTCCTGCAGCTCGGCGACGTGCACTTCGGTGCACCGATGCGCGGCGGGCGACTGCGCCTCGATGCCGAGGCGGCGCGCACGCGCGCGCGCGAACGTCGGGCCGCCTTCGCGCGCGCCTTCGAAGTCGTGATCGAACGCGAACTCGACGGCGTGCTCGTCCCCGGCGACCTGTTCGACGACGAATCCATCGACACCGACACGCTGCGTTTCGTCGCACACACCATGCAGAGCATCGCCCCGCGTCCGGTCTTCGTGGCCCCCGGCAACCACGATCCCTACGGCGGGGCATCGCCGTATCGCACGGTGGGACAGGAAGATGCGCGTGGGGTGCGGTGGCCCGACAACGTGCACGTGTTCGCCCACGCCGATTTCCGGACCGTTGCCTGGCCGGGGCGCGACGACGTCCACGTCACCGGAAGCGGTGTGGCCACCAACTCTCCCGACGCGACACGAGTGCTGCGCGAACGTGTCGCGCGGGAGGGCGACGGACTCCACCTGCTCCTCTTCCACGGCAGTCGCGACGACGGTCACTTCCTGCAGCCCGAGAAGGCCACGCACCCCTTCTCGCGCGAGGAATTGCTGGCCCAGGACTTCGACTGGGTCGCTCTGGGCCACTACCACCAGCGCGACGTGATCCTCGACGATGGCGGTCGCGCCCGGGCGGCCTACGGTGGGTGCCTGATCGCCGGTGGGCTCGACGAGTGCGGCGCTCGCGGTGCGCTCGTGGTGGACCTCGATCCCGGATCGACACACGTCGAAGCGCTGCCGCTCGATCCGCGGCAGATCCACGCGGTCGATCTCGACATCACCGGCGCGGAGTTCACCGAGGAACTCCGCGCACGCCTCGATCGCGCCCTCGAGAGCGCAGGTGTTCGCGCCCAGGACCTGGTGCACGTCCGCGTCCTCGGTCGGCGCGCGCGGGGGCTGGACCTGCGCGCTCTCGACCGCCACGCCGCCGACACCTTCCACCTGCGGATCGACGCGTCACGCGTCCGGGCGGCGGTCGACCCTGCCGAGTTCCCCTCGCTCGAGGACGCCGTGACCACCGAGGAGCGCTTCGTCGCGACCCTGCGCGACGACCCCCCGCGAGACGTCCCTGCGGATCGGGTGCACCGCGCATTGCTCTACGGACTCGACGCGCTCGAGCACGGCCGGCTCGACGCGCGGTACGAGGAGTGACCGTGCATCTGCTGCAGCTGGACATCCGGGGCTTCGGACGTCTGCGGGGGCGTGTCCAGCTCGATGCCGGTGACGGTGCGATCGGACTCCTGCTCGAGCGGAACGAAGCCGGCAAGTCGACGCTGGCGGCGGCCCTGCTCGCGGCACTCTACGGTCTCGACGGCGACCGCCGGCGCTTCCGCGGCACGATCACCGACCTCGACCGCTACCGTCCGTGGTCGGAGGGTGCCTACGGGCTCGCACTGACTCTGCGGCACGAGGGCCGGGAGTACACCGTCGACCGTGACTTCACGCACGGCACGGTGCGCGTGCTGTGCGGTGCCGACGACGTGACCGATCGCTTCCGTCGCGGACACGCGGTGGCCGTGGGGGAGACCTTCACCGGGCTCCGGCTCGAGCAGTTCACGGCGAGCGTCTTCGTCGGGCAGGGCGATGTCGTCTGGAACGATCCCGAACGCCTGACCGAAGCCCTGCAGCGCGTGGCGGACACACAGTCCGGCCGATCGACGGCGGCGGCTGCGGTCGAGGCACTCGATCGCGCGCTCGACCGCTACGACGGCCTCACGCTGGCACAGCCGGGCAAGGTCGACACCGAGATCCAGCGCTGCGAGGCCGTGATCGCCGAGGCTTCGTCCGAACTCACCGCACTCGAGACGGGTCACGCGGCGCTCGAGGAGCCGCTCGCCGCTCTCGAACGGAGCCGCGCGGCTGCTCTGGAGGACGACCGACGACGACAGCGACTGCGGCTCCGCCGATTGCGCACCGAGCACGCAGCCGTCCGACGCGTGCTCGACGACGACACGGCCGTGGCCGACGAGATCGCGTCGTTGCGTTCCGCTCTCGACACCGCCGCCGAACTCGACACACGGCTGTCCGAGCGCCGTACACGCGTGCAGCAACTGCGGCGCGAGCACGAGCACCGTGCGCACGATCTCGAGCGCGAACACGAGGAGCTCCGCCGCGCCGACGCCGAGATCGAAGCACAGGAGGCGGCGGTGCGGAACACCGGACTCGCGTACGTGCCTTCCGACGACGAGATCGATCGCCTGCACGACGCCGCGCGCCGGCTCGCCGACGCGGGCGAGGAGCACGAGACCTACCTGCGGCGTCTCGACGAGGACCGCACGGCGCTCGCTGAGCTCGGTCATGATCTCGACGAGGTCCTGTCGCTGGCGCATGCCTTCGAAGGTCTGACCGACGCCGACCGCGTGCTCCTGGTGGGCCGCGGCGCCCGGCGCGGTGAACGCGACGCCGCACGGCGTGATCACGACAGCATCCTGGATCGGGCTGCCCACACGCTCGAAGACGTGGCCCGGGCGCGTTCGCGACGCCGACGTCTGGGGTGGGGTGTGCTCGCCCTGGCCTTCGCGGCGACGGCGGTCCTGTTCGTCGCCGGTCCCCGGCTTCCGGCACCGCCCGCGGTCCTGCTCGTGGCCGCGGCGTCCCTCGCCGTGGGCGGCGGGGTGATCGGGCTCACTGCTCCTCGGCACCGTGGGCGCGACGCAACGGTCGCGCGGGCCACGATCGAAGCCGCGTCCGACGCCCGGGAACGACTCGACGCCGAGGAGAGCGAGGAAGAGCGGCGATGGATCGCCCTGGCCGCTCGTGTCGGCATCGATACCACCGACCTGGCGTCACGCTACGCGACATGGTGTCGTGTCGAGCACTACGCCCGCAGCGCGTCGGTGCATCGCGCACGCGCCGACGAATGGCGTGCGACGCGGACTCGCGCGCTCGACGCTGCCGGTGGGTTCGAACAGCTGTTCGGCGAGTCCGCCCTCGAAGTGCGGGTGGAGTCGTGGGTCGATCGTGCCCGGGCCGCACGCGCCGAGAGCGAACGTCTGGACACCGTGCGTCGGCGCGCCGACGCACGCCGGGAGCAACTGCGGGAGCTGCAGGTGCGGCATCACGAGCACGAAACGGTCCTGCGCGAGGAATGCCGCGCACTCGGTGTCGACGTCGACGGCCGACCACTCGGCCAGGTGCTGGCGGACTTCGAGACGCTCGTCGAAGACGGGCGTGGGCGGGAGGAGATCCGCGAGCACCGGATCCCCCTGCTCGAACGTCGGCGGCTCGACCCGGAAGGGCGCCACGCCCACCGGGACCGTCTGCGGGCGATCGAAGCGGAGATCGAGACCCTCGAGCCCGCATTCGTCGACGATGAGGACGCGGAGCGTCCCCTCGACGCCACCGACTACGAGGAAGCACTGAGCGCGCTCGACGAGAGAGCCCGTCGCAGTCGGTCCGAGGACGAAGTGCGCCGCGACGAGACCCGCAGCTTCCTCGCCGAATACGAGACGCGCGCGCCCGACCTGCGCGAGCGCATCACCTCGCACGAGCGGGCGCTGCAGCGGGCCCGTGAGCACCGGGCGGCGGTCGAGCTCGCCCGCGACACCCTCGCTCGTCTCGGGCAGCAGACGCACCGGCTGTGGGCCGCGTCGATCCAGCGGACCACGGGAGACTTCCTCCGCCGGATGGGCAGTGAGGTCGACGAGGTGCGCTTCGACGAGAACCTGGGCCTGAGGATCCGGCAACACGATCGCGTGTTCACGGGGCACGAGGCGGCGCGTATCCTCTCGGCGGGAGCGCTCGACGCGGTGTTCCTGGCCGCGCGGTTCGCCGTGGCCCGGTTCCTGGGGGGCGATCGAGACCCTCTACCCCTGGTCCTGGACGATCCGCTCGCGAACGCCGACGATCGGCGTCTGCTCGACACCTTGCGTCTGCTGATCGAAGCGGTCGCTCCCCAGCAGCAGGTGCTGCTCATGGCCTGCCAGCGCTCGCGTTACGAATGGGCGGCGTCGCGACTCGAGCGACCCGATTCCCTGCGCGCGCTCGAACTCTCCACCGACGGCGTTCCACGCTGAGCCGGTGTGCCCCGCGATCCCGGAGGTCGTTCCGTGTCTCTTCTCGTCTCCCATTCCAGTGAACACCTCGGCCGCCTCCACGACGATTCTGCCCGGATCGTCGCCGATCCCGCCGTCCTGGAGGCCGCACGGAGCATCCGCGAGCGTCGTGGTCTCGGTCACGACATGCTCGGGTGGCTCGATCTGCCTTCTCGCCGCGACGACCTGCCACGCCTGACGGACACCGCGGCGCGTCTGCGCGAGGAGATCGACACGCTCGTCGTGATCGGCATCGGTGGCAGCTACCTCGGAGCGCGCGCCGTGCTCGAGGCCACGGCATGGCGCCGCACCGACGACCCCGGTCCGCGCGTGTTCTTCGCCGGCCACCATCTCGAGGCGCACGAACTCGGGGCCCTGCTGCGAGCACTCGAGGGCCGCGAGGTCGCGGTGAACGTCATCAGCAAGAGCGGGACGACCACCGAGCCGGCCATCGCCTTCCGGCTCCTGCGCAAGTACCTCGAAGACACCTACGGCCCGGAGAAGGCCGCACGCCGGATCGTGGCCACCACCGACGCCGATCGCGGAGCCCTGCGCACCCTGGCCGAGCAGAAGGACTACACGACCTTCGCCGTTCCCGACGACGTCGGCGGGCGCTTCTCGGTGCTGTCGCCGGTGGGGCTGGTGCCGCTCGCGGTGGCCGGATGTGACGTCGAGGCGTTGCTCGACGGCGCGGGAGCGGAGCTCGTCCGCTGCCTCGAGGGCGACGCCACCGACGTCCCGGCGGTGCGCTACGCCGCGCTGCGTCACGCGGCCTACCTGCAGGGCACGGCGATCGAGGTCCTGGCGTCGTTCTTCCCCTCGCTCCACCAGGTGTCCGAGTGGTGGAAGCAGCTGTTCGGCGAGAGCGAGGGCAAGCAGGGCCGGGGTCTCTTCCCCGCGTCGGTCGACTACACCACCGACCTCCATTCCATGGGCCAGTACCTGCAGGACGGTCGACGTCTGTTGCTCGAGACCTTCCTCGACGTGGCCGATCCGCCCGCGGGCCCGGTGATCCCCAGCGACAGCGACGACCTCGACGGTCTGGAGTACCTGGCGGGTCGCGGTGTGGCCGAGGTGAATCGTGAGGCACTGCCCGCGGTGGCCGAAGCGCACGCGAGCGGCGGCGTGCCCTCGCAGGTGGTGACGCTTCCCGACCTCGGGGAGTCGAGCCTCGGAAGCCTGCTGGCCTTCTTCGAGTTCTCGGTCGCGGTGAGCGGGCGTCTGCTCGGTGTGCACCCCTTCGACCAGCCCGGCGTGGAAGCCTACAAGACGAACCTCTTCCGCCGCCTGGGCAAGCCCGGTTTCGCGGACTGACGCTCCGGCCGGTTGGCCGGGATCCTGCCTGGGGAACGATCGATTCCGTGGTCCGCCACGGGAGGTCTTCGCTCCGTCACCGCCCGGGACCGCTTCCGGGCGGTGAGGGTGTCCGGTTCTGCAAACCGCTGGCAGGGAAACACTTGGCTCCAGAGATCCCTCAGGTGGACAACTCGACGGCGTCGCCCGCGGCGCGGCGGGTGCGGCCGGTCCGGCTCGGCGGAATCTGCCTCGCCGCCCTGTGGAGTCTGCCGGCCGTGATCGCCGTGCGGAGCGGATCGACGCCGGATCCCGCTCTGTTGGCCGTCGCCGGCGTGGCGTCGCTCGTCGTGGCGGGTCTCGCGCTCGGCTGGAAGCGGTCCGCGGAGACGGGCCGCGCCGCCGAGTTCCGCGTGGCCGCCCTCTCCCGTGAACTCGCCGCGGCCCGCGATGCGGCGCGGCTGTCCGACGAGCGCCTGGCCGAACGCAGTCAGGAGCTTTCGACCGAACTCCTCCGGGCCCGCCGGGAGCTCGAACGCTTCGAGCGGCAGGACCGTCGCAAGACCGACCTGCTCGGATCCTTCGGAGACTCGGTCCGCACCCCGATGCACCGTCTGTTGACCGCGGTCGACGCCATGATCGCCGAGGAGGACGACGAAACCCGCGCCGAAGGTCTGTCGGAGCTGCGACGTCAGGCCGTGACACTGCTCGGCTTCTCAGACGACGTCATCGACTTCTCCGAGATCGAGGCCGACCGCCTTTCGCTGCGCGAGGAATCCTTCGCCGTGCGCGATCTCGTGGAAGAGGCCCTGGACTGCTTCGGCGGGAGCCACGACCGCTGCCACGAGTCGTCCTACGTCCTCGATCCGGATCTGCCCGAGACGCTGCGCGCCGATCCGAACCGTGTGCGCCAGGTACTGTGTCGGTTGCTCGTCCGGGCGGCATCGTGCACCGACGAGGACGAGCTGCACGTCCGGGTCGAGCCCGTCGATTCCGCGGACGGTTCGCGTCGAGTACGCTTCGCCGTCTTCCCTCCGTCCGTGGACGGAGCTTCGGAGGACTTCGACACCGAGGCCGGGTCGAGGGAACCGGAGGACGGCGTTCCGACCGGAGCCGGACTCGGAGTCGCGATCTCCCGCCGTCTCGTCGAGCGGATGGGTGGCAGCCTGGGTTCGGGGCCCGACACCCACGACGGCTTCCCCTTCTGGTTCACGATCGGCCTGCGGCCGGGCGATGCGGTGAAGACCAGGCGCGTCGAGAAGGAACTCAGCGGTGCGCGGGTGCTGGTGATCAGCGCGTCGAGCCACGTGCGTCTCATGTTGATCCAGCAGACACGGCAGTGGAAGTGCGTACCTTCGGCGTCGGCGGACGGCCCGAGTGCGCTGGCCGCGTTGCGAGCGGCGGCGACGGCCGGAGATCCGTTCCGGGCCGTCGTCCTCGACGTCGACCTCCCGGGAGCATCGGGCGTGCAGCTCGCCGAGAGCGTGCGGGCCGACAGCACCTTCGGTGGACCGGCGGTCCTGATCATGGCGTCCGGGAGCGACGGGGCGGCGCGCGCCGAGATCGACGCCGCCGGACTTCCGAGGCCGATTCCCAAGCCTGTGCGTCACGAAGTCCTGCGGGAACAATTGCTGCGGGTGTTGCGGCAGCGGAGTGCACACCCGGCGCCGAGCCACGTCGACGACGCCGTCGAGCGCATCGCTCCGGCGGTGCAGGCCGCGGCGGCGGACGCCGCGTCGGACTCCGACGACCGTGCATGCACGCGGGACGGGCGGATCCTGGTGGTCGACGACAATCCCGTGAATCGCCGCGTGGCCACGCTGATCCTGCAGCGGGCCGGCTACACGCCCGAGATCGCCGAAGACGGCCAGATCGCGGTCGAGAAGATCGAAGCCGAAGAGACCTTCGATCTGATCCTCATGGACGTGCACATGCCGCGGCTGAACGGCTTCGAAGCCACGGCCCGCATCCGCGCGCTCGACGACGATCGCAAGGTGACGCCGATCGTGGCCATGACCGCCAGCGCCATGTCGGGCGACGCGGAACGATGCCTGGAGGCAGGGATGGACGGTTACGTCAGCAAGCCGGTCAAGGCCGATGCCCTGGTCGCGGTCGTCGAGAGCTGGATTCCCGACACCGATCCCGACGACGAGGTCGTCGACGCGCCCGTGAGCGCGAAGTCGAAGGACCCTCTGGACGACGAGGTCACGCTCGAACCGGGGGGCCTCGACGAACTGGTGTCCCTGGCCGGCGACGACACGTCGATGCTCGACGAGCTCGTGCAGACCTTCTTCGAGACGGCAGCGGAGCACCTCGAGACCATGCGGACGTCGTACGCGGACGGCGATCTGCGTCGGGTGGCCGAGTCGGCCCACGCTCTACGCGGAAGCGCGGGAACTCTCGGTGCGCGTCGACTGCACGGGATGAGCGGTCGGCTGGAGGATCGCGCGCGCGAATCCGGAGCGATGGTCGACGTCGGGGAACTCGACGCGATCGAGGCCGAGATCACGTCCGTACGCGCGGCGATCGAGCGACGCCTGGGCGCGCAGTCCTGATCCTTTCGTCGTCGGACGTCGTCTCGTGGACTCCGCCGAGCGCAGCGGGGACCAGACCGGCCACCCACACCGCCGCCACGAAGTAGAGAGCGAAGAGGGTCGTCGGCGTGAAGCCGTCGCCGGGTTCGGCGATCCATCGCACCGCCGCGACGCCGGCCACGGCCAGAACGACGCGGGGGACAGCCAGCGCCACGGAAGTTCGCTCGGTCCGCCGCTTCCACCCGGCACCCGCGATCGCACCGACCCCGACTCCGGCTCCGACTCCCAGCACCACGGCCGTCACTTCGAGGCCTGTCGCCAGGTGTGCCGCCAGTGCCGCGAGCAACCACAGTCCTGCGCGCTCGACCCGCGGCAGCCGGGCCAGCGAGTCCCCCCATGCACGTTCACCCCACACGAGCAGCACCAGCAGCACCGCTCCGATCAGCGCTCCGCCGCCGACGTCGATCAGGTCGTGGCGCACCAGGGCCAGCCGGCTGAAGGCGATCGCGGCGACGAGTACGGCGCAGGCCGCGCGCAGCCACGGCGAGCGCGCGTTGGCCGCCACCGAGCCCCACAGGACCACGGCCATGAGCGTGTGTCCGCTCGGGAAGGCGTGGCTGGCGTAGGCGCCGGGATCCTCGAGGCCGGCGGGCAGGCCGAACTCCAGGGGATCGATCCGGGGTCGCCCGATCGCGGCCTTCAGGGCTTCGCTCGTGGTTGCCGATGCGGCGAAGGCCAGTCCCAGCCGTAGCGCCCAGCGCATGGGCGCGATCGCGAAGAGCACCGGAAGTGCCACCGCGAAGAAGTCGGCCGAGCCCAGGAAGGCGATCGCCCGCCACAGCTCGTGCCACACCGGATCGGCGGCGCGCGCCGCGAGGAGGGCGAGGAGCTGCCGGCCGGCGAGTTCTTCCATGTCGCGTGTCCCTGTCGTGCCGGCTGCGGAGGGCGCAACCGGTCCTTGCCCGCCACTCGAAGAGCGTTCACGCTACCCTTTCGTTCCCGACTCGGCCACCCGGACCCGCGTGGAGATCCCCATGACCGACGACCTCCGTGAACTCGAAGCCATGGCCCGCCGATGGATGGACGACGACCCCGACCCCGCCACGCGTGAAGAGACCGCCCGCATGCTCGACGCGGGCGACACCGACGCGCTGCGCGAAGCCTTCGGAGCGCGCCTGGAGTTCGGGACCGCCGGCCTGCGCGGCGTGATCGGACCCGGTCCGAACCGCATGAACCGGGCACTCGTCCGGCGTGTGACCGCCGGTCTCGCCGACCATCTTCTCGCCCGGCAATCGCGGGCCCGCGAGATGGGTGTGGTGGTGGGCGGCGACGCACGCCGGCTCTCGCCCGAACTGGCCGAGGACACCGCGCGTGTTCTCGTGGGCAAGGGAATCCGTGTGCACTTCTTCGAGGACTTCGTGCCCACGCCTGTGCTCGCCTACGCCGTCCGCCGGTTGGGAGCGGCGGCCGGTGTGATCGTGACGGCCAGCCACAATCCGCCGGAGTACAACGGCTACAAGGTCTACTGGGACAACGCGGCGCAGATCGTTCCACCCCACGACCGTGGGATCAGCGCGGCGATCGATCGCGTCGACTCGGTGGCCGACCTCGCCATGCCCACGCTCGACGGAGCCCGGGAGCAGGACCTGCTGAGGACGGTGGGCGAGTCGGTGCTGGAGGACTACTACGCGGAACTGCTCGCCCAGCGGCGGCACCCGGACGTGCCGAAGGAGATCCGGGTGGTCTACACGGCCATGCACGGCGTCGGCGGCCGCTTCGTGACCGAGGTGTTGCACCGCGCGGGCTACGCGAACGTCCATCCCGAAGCCGCGCAGTACCAGCCCGACGGGGAGTTCCCCACGGTCCGCTTCCCGAATCCCGAGGAGGACGGGGCCATGGACCTGTCCATGGCGCTCGCGCGCGAACACGGCGCCGACGTGGTGCTGGCCAACGATCCCGATGCCGATCGTCTGGCCGTGGGGGTCCCGACGGGAGGGGGGGACTACCGTCTCCTGACCGGCAACGAGATCGGATGCCTGCTCGCCTACTACCTGCTCACCGAGAATCCTCCCGCGGAGTCCGATCCGCTGGTGATGACCACCATCGTGAGCTCTCGCATGTTGCAGGCCATGGCCCACGAACTCGGAGCGCACTACGACGAGACGCTCACCGGCTTCAAGTGGATCGCCAACGTCTCGCAGCGGCATGCGCGCGAGCGGGGTTGGCACTTCGTCATGGGGTACGAAGAGGCGCTCGGCTACACGGTCGGCCCGGTCGTCCCCGACAAGGACGGGGTGGGTGCGGCCTTGATCTTCACCGAGATCGCCGCCGTTTGTCGCAGCCGCGGCCTGACCCTCGTCGAGTACCTCGAACAGATGGTCCGGCGTTTCGGGTCGTACGTCAGCCATCAGCACAGCCTGACGTTGCCCGGGCAGGAGGGTGCAGCGAAGATCGCGGCGATCATGGACGCCTTCCGGGCCGAGGCTCCGGATCGCATCGGCGAGCACGCGGTGGTCCGGGTCGTCGACTACGCGGACGGCCACGAGGAACTGCCGCCGTCCAACGTGCTGGCCTTCGACCTCGAGGGCGGGGGGCAGGTCCTGCTGCGGCCCAGTGGTACCGAACCCAAGATCAAGTACTACTTCGAACTCTCCGAGCAACCGGACGAGGACGAGGAGGTCGCACGGGCTCGGGAGCGTGCGACGCGCCGTCTCGACGCTCTGGTGCAGGCCTTCCTGGCGCTCGCGGAGGAGCGGGTGCGATGAACGATGCATCGTCGTCCGCGGGAACCGATCCGGCCACCGCTCCGCACTTCCTCGACGCCGAGCCCTCGACCCTGGAAGAGGCCGATGCCGCGGTGCTCTCGGTTCCCTACGAGGGTACGGTCAGCTTCGGCACCGGTACGGCGCGGGGTCCGGCAGCCGTGATCGGAGCGGGTCCCCACCTCGAAACCTTCGACGAGGAACTCGAGTGGGAATCCGACGGAGCGCTGAAGGTGGTCACGCTCCGGCCGATCGAGCCCGCGAGGGGCGAGCGCCCCGAGAGTTTCATGGGCCGGCTCAAGAACGCGTGCATGGGCTTCGGACTGGGGCCTCCGTTCCCGTTGACCTTCGGGGGCGAGCACTCGATCACTCCGGCCGTGCTCGACGGGATCCGAGACGACCTCTCCGACGTCACGGTCGTCCAGATCGACGCCCACGCCGACCTGCGCGACAGCTATCACGGAAGCCGGAACAACCACGCCTGCGCCATGCGCCGGGTGCTCGATCTGGGCGTGAGGCGATTGATCGCGGTGGGAATCCGTAGCTGCACGGCCGAGGAGTTCGCGATGGCTCGCGACGACGGTCGCATCGACACGCTCTATGCGCACCAGATGCACGACGCGTCGCGTTGGCAGCACCTGCTCGACGATCTACGGGCTCTGGACGGGCCCGTCTACCTGACCGTCGACATCGACGGGCTCGACTGCACGCTCTGCCCGGGCACCGGCACCCCGCAGCCCGGTGGCCTGAGCTGGGAACAGGCGCTCGACGTGGTACGTGCCACCGTGCGGGAGAGCAATGCCGAGGTCTTCGGGGCCGACGTGGTCGAGGTGGCGCCCATGGGGCAGAGCCAGGTGAACGAGATGGTCGCCGCCAAGCTCGGATTCAAGATCCTGGCGTACCGTTTCGCGCCCGGCCGGGGGCGTTGAGATCGGTCCGCGCCGCGGCGGACTGATCCGGGCGAAGTGCAGTCCCAGCGTCATCAGGGCCACGGCCGTCCAGAGCAGGAGACGCAGGACGTTGGTGGAGCGCAGCACGCCCGAGGCTGCGTAGCGAGGACGTCCCCGACTTCCGCGCTCGACGGCCTTCCAGAGTTGCAGCACGGCCAGTACCGACGCCACCGTCACCAGGACCAGGGGAGTCCGCGCGGGACTCGCCCAGGGGCTCAGGGCGAGCGCGGCCAGCGCGATGTCGGCGACGGCCAGCGTGCGATTGTGCGCGTGACTCCAGGCGGTCGTGCGGCGGCGGGCCGTGCCGAGCAACAGCGCCAGGGCCTCGCTCACGGTCAGTCCCGCGGCGAGCAGGTTCACGGCTGGCAGGAACTGGATCACGAAGAACATGGGCACCTCGGGCGCAGGCGTCGAAGGGATGCGGTGGAGGGCGGGAGCTCACGCGCGGTGCGGTCGACGTCGTGGGGCCGGCCCTGTCGATCGCGGCGATGCCCCTGGCGGTCAGCGCACCCAGTCCCGGACCTCGGGGTCCTCCTGTGCGACCTCGTCGTAGAGCCGTGCCGATCGGTCGAAGTAGGTGAGCTTGGCCGCGACCATGAGCGCGCCACCACCGACCGTGAGCACCGGGTCGAACAGGATCGCGCCGCTGATCATGACGATCGTCCCGATACTGCCCGCGATCGCCAGAAGGGTGGTCAGCCACTTCTGGCCGGAGTCGACGTCCCAGCGGCCGCGGGCGGCCCGGACGCGTTCCCCGAAGGTCGCGCGCGAGACCCAGCTCGCCGTCGATGCCGGCGGCGGGATCAGACGCGGGGCCGCGATCGACCAGCCCAGGAGCACCAGCAGCGCCAGCAGGTACCAGGGGTCGAACCACTGGCGCGACCACAGGGCCGCGGCGAAGAGTGGAAGGGCGGCCAGACGCGACCACACGGTTGCCGGATGGGCTCGGCGTTCCCAGACCTCTTCGGTGCTCATGCGTCCTCCGGGTCGCGGTGCACGGTCTCGGGGGAGAAGGCCGGCAGACACACCGCGATGTACTCGGCGCCCTCCGGCGTGCTGTAGCGGATCCATTCACCCGGTGCGGTGATCACGGCCTCGCCGGCGCGGACCTCCAGGCGGCCACCCTCGTACTCGACGTGCACGGCGCCGTCGAGGACCACGGTGATCTCCTCGAACTCGGGGCGCTGTCCCGGTTCGATCCAGCCCGCCGGTGACTTCATGCGGGCCACGCTGACGGCGTCGTGGCCGCTGTTCACGCGACCGGCGAATTCCTCGATCCGTTTCGGCTCGGTGCCGGCGGCTTCGATCACGGTGGGTGCGTCGATCTTGCGAGGCACGGTACGGACCTCTCGTGAGGGGGAGCGGGGTCAGTCGTCGTCGACCAGGCCGGCCAACAGGTCGCGGGGGCCGAAGACCAGTTCGAACTCCTCGCACACCACGTCCATGTTCGGCGAGAAGTGGCGTCCGGACGCCGCGAGGACGCGTTCGTAGTACGCCTGGTGGTCGCGTCGCCAGTTCTCGAGGCTGCCGTCGCCCTCGCCCTCGCGACCGGCGAACGCACGGGTGACGTGCTCGAAGGCACACACCCGAACCCTCGTGGTGCGCACGATGGCCCGGGCGACACCGCGGCCGTCGAGGACCACGGTGTGGTCGCCCACGCGTGGTAGGGGTCGTCCGGTGGCCTCGAGTTCGGCCACGCTGGGCGCCGTGGCGCGCTTGCGGCCGGTCAGGATCAGATTGCAGAGTTCGTCGGCGAGCTCCTGGCTGTCGCCGAAGCGATCGGCCGTGAAGGTCCAGGGGGTGTGCGCGGGGTCCTGGTCGTTCCGCTCGAGATAGGTGTTCCAGAGCGCGCGGATCGAAGGGTCGACCCGTTCCCGCCCGGCGCCCGGGTCCACACGGACGTACTCGCACTGTAGCAGCCCGTTCGGATGGCGGTCGACTCCGGCGAGCTCGAAGTGGTGTTCACAGGCCGCGCCGTCGAAGAGGGGACGCCCGCTCCCGAGCACGATCGGATGGATCGCCACGCGCAGCTCGTCGATCAGGCCCGCCGCGAGGAAGGACGCCGCCAACTCGCCGCCCCCGACCAGCCAGAGATGGCCGCCCGGGGCGTCGCGCAGAGCTGCGACCACCGACTCCGGGGTGTCGTCGAGGAAGCGAACGTGTTCGTCGACCTCGCCCGCGCGGGTTCGGCTGAACACGTAGCCCTTCTTGTCGCCGTAGGGGTAGTCGCCGAATCCGAGGACCTGCTCGTAGGTTCGCCGTCCCATGAGCACGGTGTCGACGGTGTCGCAGAAGGCCTCGAAGCCGAGGTCCTCGTCGGTGGAGAGCCAATCGACGGCTCCGTCCTCACGGGCGACGAAGCCGTCGAGACTGGTGGCGACGTAGTAGACGACCCGGCGATCGTGCACGGCTCACTCCTCCCGAGGGACGAGGCTCGTGCCGATCGCCGCGATGGTCAAGACTCGCTGGCCTCGGTCTCGGCCGTCAGGATGGCCACGCGGACCTCGGGGGGTGACTTCCTGCGGTCGATGCTGACCACGCGCACGGGGATCTCCTGTCCCACCTCGTAGTAGGCGCCGGCATCGGGTACGAAGCCGCGGTTCATGTCCTTCACGTGCAGCAGGGTCTTGGCGTGCTGATGCAGGTCGAGGAACACCCCGTACTTCTTGACCGTCTGCACACGGCACTCGACCACGTCGCCCACCTCGGGGAGGTCGATCGACTCGGGGTCGATGGGTTCCGGTGCCATGCCCGGTTCGTATTCGTCGTCGTACTCGTCATCGTACTCGTCGTACTCGTCGTCGTATTCGTCTTCGTACTCGTCGTCGTACTCGTCTTCATCGGCGGCTGCCCTCGAGGGGGCTTGGGCCTGGGTGCCGTTCTCGCGCCGCTCCCGCGGCTCTGGCGGACGTTTGTCGCTCTCGACTGCGTCGCGCAGGTCGTTGAGGTCGATGAAGTTCACGCCGACCTGCTGTCGCAGTTCCACCGCCACGTTCTGGGGCGTGGCGGCCACCATCACGCGCTTGCCCCGGCGTTGCAGGGTCTCGAGGAGCGGGACGAAGTCGCTGTCGCCGGTGACGAAGACCGCCGTGTCGTAGTGGTCGGCCTCGCTGAGTGCGTCGATCGCCAGTTCGATGTCCAGGCTGCCCTTCATGTGGTAGGTGCCCGACGTCCGGTCGAAGACCTGCTTCAGCACCTTCTTGCGGATGGAGAATCCGATCAGGGTCAGGTGGTGCAGGAAGCGCTCCTGCTCGGGTTCCGGAGTGCGGTTGTAGGCCTGGTACCAACGCGCCGCCACCAGCTCACGGCCTTCACGCATGGCCGCGAGGAATCGCGGCCATTCGATCCACCAGCCGAGTGCTTCCTTCTGGGCGAAATAGACGTTGGCGCCATCGACGAAGATGGCCACACGTTCGGCCATGGGAACACCTCGTTCCGACTGTGTTCGTGGACGAGGGGTCGGGAGCCGGCCACGAACGTTCTCGTAGAGCGAAGAGGAAGGAGGTTCGACACTCGATTCCAGTTCGCGTGCTGTTGCAATGGGCCCACGACGCGATGACGTCGTTCGCGGGCCGGGGTCGCGGATCGTTCCGCGCGGTGTCGATCAGTCCCTACGTTCCGGCCCGTCGGGCCCTCGACGCGTGAGAAGTCCATTGCGACGACGTCGGGGCCGTTGCCCATGCAATCGCAGGACAAGCTAGTCGACGCGAACCAGCGTGCCACCCCGGCGCTCGACGGTGCCGATCCGTGCAGCCTGCTCGTAGCCGGCCGCGCGGAGTGCCCGCAGGGCGTCTTCGGCCCGATCCGCGGGAACGCTCGCCACGAGGGGGCCGGAGGTCTGTGGATCGTGCAGGAGTTCGGCCCGTTCCGCCGCGAGTTCGCGCGTGATCTCCATGCGCTCGACGGCGTGGCGCGTGTTGGCCTGTGCGCCGCCGCACGTGAAGCCCTCGGCCAGCATCTGCAGCGCACCCGGGAGCTCGGGAATGGCCTCGTGGTCGAGACACAGCGTCACGTCGCTGGCCTCGGCCATCTCGGCCATGTGTCCGCTCAGGCCGAATCCTGTGATGTCGGTCGCGGCGCGGGCCCCGTGGGCGCGGGCGATCTCGGCGGCCGGGCCGTTCGAGGTCGTCATGCCTCGGACGAGGTTCTCGAACCAGGGGTCGTCTTCGCCGAAACGTCCGCTCTTCAGCGCGGTCGACAGGGCCGAGGTGCCGATCGCCTTGTTGATCAACAGCACCTCGCCCGGTCGGGCATGGCGGTTGGTCAGGAGCTCGTCGGGGTGGATCTCGCCGACCACGGCCAGTCCGAACTTGAGCTCGGAGTCCTTCACCGTGTGGCCGCCGAGAACCGGGCACGACGCGGCGAGCGAGGCCTCGCTCGCACCGGCCAGCACCTCACGCAGGGCCTCGGCCGGGATCTTCGGAGAGAAACACGCCACGTTCAGGGCCATGAGCGGCCGGGCGCCCATGGCGTAGATGTCGCTGATCGAGTTGGTGGCCGCGATGCGCCCGAAGGTGAAGGGATCGTCGACGATCGGTGTGATCACGTCGACCGTGAACACGATCGCGCGGTCCTCGCTCACACGATAGACGGCGGCGTCGTCGGCGGGCTCGAGCCCGACGAGAATGCGGTCGTCGTCCGGGATCTTCGGCAATCCCTGCAGCACGATCTCCAGGTCCCCCGGAGCGAGCTTGGCCGCTCAACCGGCGGCGCTGGCGTACTGCGTCAGACGGATCCGTTGCTCGTCACTCATGGCTCACCCCCTTGCGTGGTCAGAACGTGAAGGTGTCCTCGAACACGAAGACGTCCTCGCCGTCGTCGGTACGGGCCCACTCGAAGCGGAAGTTCCGCGTGTTGAAGTTGAAGTGCAAGCCCAGCCCGGAGCTGAAGCGGACTTGCTGATCGGCGAGGTCGGCGTCGTGCGCCCACGAGGTTCCCCGGTCGTGGAAGGCGTGCACGCCCACGCCGATGGTGCGGCCCTCGCGCAGCGGGAGCAGCAGCAGGGGACGCCGCAGCTCGACGCTCGCGCGCCAGGCCTCGTCGCCGACGAGACTGCCGAAGTCGACACCCCGGAGACTCATCGGTCCCCCGAGGTAGACCTTCTGGTAGAACGGAAGCGCGGTGTCGGTGGCCCGGAAGGCGCCGTTCACGCCCAGCACGGTCGCCACGAGCGGCAGCGTGCGGAAGGCCGACAGCGAGATCGAACCGATCGTGTAGTCCTCCACGCCGTTGCTCATTCCACCGCGGAGGAGCTCCCCGCGGCCGTGGAGGCCGTGTCCCGGGTAGTAGCGCACGTCGCGACTGTCGTGGACCAGTCCGAGTGCGACGGCCGGGTCCTGGTCGATGCCGGCCCCTTCGAGCTCGAGCTCGCGCCAGCCGACCCGTGCCCGGACCGTCACCCACGGGTCGAAGGCGCGCCACACGCCCGCACTCGCGCCCCAGTCGGTGAACTCGTCGCGGGGGTCGATCGCACCGAGCTCGTATTCCCACTCGTACTGTTGCCAGTGGGCGGCGACGAACACGCCGAGACGCGCGGGGCCGAGGATCCACGGGTTCTGCCACACGATCCGGGCGCCACGCCGTGACCACGCGCTGACTTCCAGGTCCACGCTCTCGGCCCGGCCGGTCAGATTCAACCAGCCCAGGCGTAGCGTGCCCAGGAAGGATTCTCCGTAGCGCCGGCTGTACTCGAGTCCGGGCGCCCAGCGGAAGCGGGTGTCCTCTTCCACGCGCACGACCAGCTCGACGCGTGTGGGATCGGGGCGGATGGTCTCGATCTCGACGTAGGCGATGAAGTCCAGCGCCTCGAGGCGTTCCCAGGCTTCGCCGACGCGTTCGGGATCGTACTCGTCGCCGGCCTCGATCCGGAACGTGCGCTGCAGGACGTAGTCGCGGGTGATCTCGTTGCCGACGAACTCGACGCGTTCGACGGTCCTCTTGCCGCGGTTCTGCAGGAAAGGGTTCTGTGCCCCGGCCGGTGGGACGGGCAGGAGCAGGGCGACGATGAGCAGTGCGTAGAGCGTGTGCCGCAGGGACATGGACCGATCCCGGTGGGTCGGCGCACCGCCGTCCGGACGACGGGTGCGGGTCGCGCCGATGCGTGGCGGCAGTCTAGCGACGGGCGCCGGGCGTGGCCAGCGCGGAGGCCGGTGTCGCACTCGCCCCGCGAGTGGGGGTCTCGACGCGGGTCAGCTCGAGCTGTTCGATCCCCAGACCCACCGCCGACAGCGAATGTTGCAGGAAGTCGGTCCCGAGCACCGCCAGCCGACCGCGGTCGGAACCGATCCTCTCCACGTCGTCGGTGTCCTGTTCGAGGGCCTGCCCGAGCCCTGCCTCGACCAGCGTCGTCACCACCCGGTCGAAGTCCTGGGCACGCAGGTCCTCGGTGCAGCGCAGGAACGAGTCGTGGAAACGCACGGGATCGTACACGGCCAGGCGCGCGGCGCCGGTCATCTCGAGTGGCACGGCGCCGTGCCGACGGTCGTGGAAGAGCACGGGCGCATCGGTCCCGAACTCGAGGGGTACCAGCGATTCCGTGGCCACGAAGACCAGGTCGGCCGTGGTCGCCACGAAACGCGTGCGCCGCTTCAGACGGTCGGCTGCGTCGACGTCCACCCGCATGCGCGCGGCGAACTCGCGTCGATCGATGTCGCCAGGGTCCTCGCCTCGACGCAGGACGTGCACCGGGTGGCGGCCGGGAAGCATCGCGGCGACGACCTCTCCGTCGTCGCGTACGAGCGCGACCTCGCCCGTGTCGACGGCCACGTCGACGCGTTCACCGGCCCAGGTCTGCAGGGACCGCGGCATGGCGAAGACCTCGCCGCGCTCGGCACCGCCCCAGGCGACGTGGGGGATCGACGTGTCCATGGAAGCCTCCCGTCACACGAGAAGAGATTGAGCCTCGCGCGTTCCGTCGTCGAGCAGCACGCGGTTGCGCCGCTCCAGGCGATCGTTCAGGTGCTGGAGTCGCTCGGCCATGTCCGCCGCGCTGTGCTCGAGCCAGCGATGGGCGACCGCCGGTGTGCGGAGGTCGCGCATGAGCTGCGCGCCTTCCTCCAGCAGCGCGATGATCCCGGCGTCGGCACGGGCCAGCGACTCGCGACGCGTCGACTCGTCGTCGTCCACGAGCACGGGTCGGAAACGATTGAGCTGGTCGAACAGGTCGGCGATCCCGCCGAGCAAGACGTCGACGGCGTGCATCTCCGAGCGGGTCAACGGGGTGTCCGCGTGCTCGGCGGCGTCGAGCAATTGGTCGCCCCAGGACTTGATCACCCGACCCAGGGAGATCCGGAAATCGGATTCGCGGGACTTCACGACGTCGTGGTCGTCGTAACCCGAATACTCGGGCACGTGTTCGAAGACGTCGACGAGCACATCCGGAACGATGGCGGCGGAACGCGCGGACATGGTGTGGACCCCAGGGATGTTGCCGCGATCTCGCGAGCGCGCTGATGGTTTCGTGACCCGGGACGGCGTTCGGGGCCGTCCGGGGGGCAGAACGCGCAATCTCCGGGCCAGACACGACGAGGGGGCCCGTGCGCGGCACGAGCCCCCGATGGTTCCGGCGGAGTGGCGGTCACAGCGAGCCCGGATCCTGTCGAACACCTGCTCCGCCGGTCCCTCGTCGTTCCGTGTCGTTACGCGACGTTGATTCGACGCGGAAGAGCCTGCTCCTTCTTCGGCACGGTCAGCCGCAGCACGCCGTCGGCGAAGCGAGCCTCGATCTTGTCGGGTTCGACCTCGCGGCCCAGGGTGAAGCGGCGGACGAAGCGTGCAGACCCGGCACGTTCGAGGTGCACGCCGTGCAGATCCTCACCGTGCTCGCTCTTGCGCTCGCCCTCGATGCTCAGGACGTTGCGCTCGACCTCGACCTTCAGGTCGTCCTTGCGGATGCCCGGCAGGTCGGCCTCGAGTACGTAGTCCTTCTCGCTCTCGAAAACGTCGACCCGCGGTCGCAGGGTCACCGGCTCCTCGGTGTCGCCGTTGCGGTTGGCGGTCGGGGCATTGCCCCACATGCTGTTGAAGACTCGATCCATCTCGTCGAACTTGGTGATCAGGTGGTTCATCGAGGTTCCTCCGTCGTGGTCTCGAAACTGTCCTCGTGGCAGTTGCCGGGGCTCGATCCCCCGTGGTTCTCGTCTCGCTGCCTCCGCCCGACGCACAACCAAGTGCGATGCCAGGCTCCGACGTGGTGGTCCGAACGTGAGCAAGTCGTTGCAGAGCAGGGATTTGCGGTGTCGTCCACGAAGCCTTCGGGGCGAGGGTGCCTGCCAGCCGCCCCAGGGCCGACAGGGGATAGCTGCCAAAAGGGCAGTCTTGTCGCGGAGATTTCTGCCAGCCCTTCGGGGTACGTGGCAGATCGGAACGATTCTCGTGGCTGTCGCCCTCGTCGCCCTCGCCGCCGTGCCGGCGGCACGCGCCGCGACGGAACCGGGCGGAGTGATCGTCCGGGACGTTCGCATCGAGCGGTCGCCGATCTTCGACGAAGAGGACCAGGAGCGCTTCGGGTGGCTCCCCCTGTCCCTCGTCAACGATCTGCACGTCGACACCCGCCAGGGGGTGATCGAGCGGGAACTGTTGTTCGCCGAGGGCGAGCCGCTCGACCCGGAACACCTGCAGGAGAGTGAGCGAAAGCTGCGCGGCCTGGGGATCTTCACCGCGGTCGAGGTCGAGGCGCGGGCCGCTCCGGGTGACTCGGTGGACGTCGTGGTGCGCACCCAGGAGGTGTGGAGCACCTCCGTCGACGTCGGCTACGAGAGCTTCGAGGACGAGCGCGTCTGGAGCCTGTCGCTGAGCGAGCGCAATCTCCTGGGCACCGCTCGGCGTGTCGACCTGCAGCTCGACTCGGGGGTCGACCGGTCGAGCTGGGCGGTGGGGCTGAGCGATCCGCAGCTGTTCGACGGCAGATGGAACGGATCGGTGTCCTGGCGGGACGCCGACGACGGCAACGCCATCCAGTGGCGACTGGCGCGTCCCTATGTCTCACTGACCGACCGTGCCACGTTCGGTCTGTCGTTCTCCGACCGGACGGCCTCGCCGCGGTACTACATCGCCGACGGAGCCTACGTGCGTCCGCAGGGTGAGTTCACCGACGTGGGTGTCGAACTCGGTCATCGGGTCGGGACCACGGCGTCCCGCGTGTGGCGCGGCGTGGTCGGATTCCGCCTGCACAGCCAGGACCTGAGCTCGGAGGGAAGCCTCGCCATCGAGACCCCTCGCGGCACCCTCGACCGTCGCTACGAATTCCCCCGTGACGTTCCCGAGAACGAGTCGTGGCGCACGGTGTACCTGGGTGTTTCGCAACGCACGCGGATCTACGAAGAGCTGCGCTTCGTCCGGGGTATGGGCAAGGTCGAGGACATCGCCTTCGGACCGGAGTTCGACCTGCGTCTGGGCTGGACCACGCGCGCGCTCGGGAGTACCGAGAGCGGGCTGTGGGTCGATCTGCGCTCGTCGTGGTTCGGACGCAGTGGCCGTGGCTGGTTGCACGCCGCGTCGATCTCCTCGAGCGGCCTGGTCACGGGTGACGGCGGACGCGACCTGCGCGTCGTGGCCGACCTGCAGGGGTATCATCGTCTGCGCGACGGACTGACCTTCGCGAGTGGCTTCCGTGCCGGTGCGATCAGTCAGGCCGACCGGCATCAGGTGTTCTCGCTCGGACTCGAATCCGGGCTCCGTGCGGCGCGCTTCCGCGAGTTCAACGGCGACCGTCTGTTGCGGGCGAACATGGAGCTGCGCGCCGTCTACACACCCGGCCTGCTCGACACCTTCGTGCCGGGCGTGACGCTGTTCGCCGACACCGGTGTCGCCTGGTTCGAGGACGGGCGCGACTTCAGTCCCGAGGATCTGCGGGGCGCCTACGGCATCGGGCTGCGATTGGGCTTCGTACGCGCCGCCGACGATCTTCCCGTACGGCTCGACCTGGCCTGGCCCGCGCTCTACGATCTCGACCGCAGCAGCCCCGTGATCAGTGTGGGGACGGGCCAGGTCTTCTGAACGGGAGCGTGTCCTTGGCCAACGGCCGCACCATTGCCCGCAACAGCGCCTTCCTCGGGCTCGCCTTCGCGATCTCCAAACTCTTCTCGATCGGTCTGACGGCGATCGCCGGTCGTGTGCTCGGTGCCACCGGCTTCGGTCTGTACGCAACGGGCGCGGCACTGGTCGAGGTGGGGCGGATCGTCGGCGGTGCCGGCCTGGACTATCTGGTCGCGCGCGAGGTCGCGAGTGCGCCGGAGCGGGCCGACCGCGTGGCGCGTCACGCGGCTGCCCTGAAGCTGGCGGCCGGCGCGGTGATCTACCTCGCCCTGCTCGCCATCGTCGTGTGGATGGACTACCCGCGTCCGGTCCTCGGGGTGGTCCTGATCGTCGGGACCGCTCTGTTCCTCGAGAACCTGAGCGACACGCTCGACGCCGTGTTCCAGGGCGTCGAACGCATGCACGTGACGACGATCGCCTTCGCCACCAGCTCGGCCTTCGTGTTCGTGAGCGGTGCGGCGGCATTGCTGGGCGGGCTCGGCGTGCTCGGCTACGCCGCGTGCTTCGCCGCCGGATTCGTCGTGCGCTTCGCGGTCATGCTGCGCGCGGCCACGCGGGACGGCCTGGTGTCGTCGCGATGGCGGGGGCTCGAACGCGGCGAGTCGGTGCGTCAGCTTCGGGCGGCGGTTCCACTGCTCGGCGCCACGGTCCTGGCCGTGGTCTTCCATCGCATGGATCTGCTCATGCTCGGTCGCATGGAGGCTCCCGAGCAGGTCGGGCTGTACGCGGCGGCGGTCCGGATCGTCGACGTCGTGGTGCTCCTGCCGCGCATCCTGGCGACGGCCGTCTATCCGACCCTGCGCAAGCAGCTCGACGTCGACGCCACGCGGCTCGGTGCGATGGTCGCCGACGCCACCCGTGTCTCGCTGGTGTTGTGTTCGCTGGCGGGCCTCGCCGTGTGGTTCCTCGCCCCGGTGGCCCTTCGGTGGATTCCCGGACCCGAGTTCGTTCCCGCGACCGACGCCCTGCGCCTGCTCAGCTGGGGCATCGTCCTGCAGGGCGGCGCCCACATGATCGCCCGGCTGCTGCTGGCCATCGAGGCCGAGCGCGATTTCGCCCTGGTGGCCGGAGCGTCGCTGCTCGTGAACCTGGGGCTGAACCTGTGGTCGATCCCCCGCTTCGGGATCGAGGGCGCGGCCTTCGCCACCCTCGCCGCCTACGGCGTGAACCTCGCCCTGTACTTCGTGGTGGCGGCACGGCGCGGTCGTCGGATCCCTCTGGGTCGCTCCGTGATCGGGCCGATCGGTGCGGTGGTCGCGGCCTTCGCCGTCACGGTGTGGATGAGCGACGCCGCGTCGTGGGTCCAGGTCGCCACGGTGGCCGCTGGTTGGGCGATCGTCCTGGTCGGGCTGCGTGGCGTGCGCGGAATGGACCTCGATCGGATCCGCAAGTTGATCCGGCGCGACGCCGATGGTGCTTTCCGAGAGAGTTGAACGGGCCCGTCGGCGCTGCGCACGAACCTCAGCGGCGGTCGCCCGAATCGAACTGCCCCGGCAACTGACGCCACCGGGAACGCAGTCGTTCTCGGGCCACGGCACCGGGGAACAGCCAGCGCAGAGCCACGTAGCCTCCGACGAGCCCGCCGATGTGCGCCCAGTAGGCCACGCCCCCCGACTGTCCGGGCACCAACAGGCCGAACACACCACCGAGCACCTGTAGAGCCGTCCACACCGAGATCAACAACAGGGCCGGTACCTGCAGGAACTGCACGAAGAACCCCAGGAACAACAGCGAAGTGATCCGGGCCTTCGGGTAGAGCACGACGTAGGCACCCAGCATGCCGCTGACGGCACCGCTGGCTCCGATCACCGGCACGATCGAATCGGGATCGGTGGCCACGTGGGCGGCGAGGCCGACCAGGCCGGTGACGAGATAGAACCCCAGGAAGCGCACCGGGCCGAGGAAGTCCTCGACGTTGTTCCCGAAGATCCACAGGAAGTGCATGTTGAACAGCAGGTGCATCCAGCCACCGTGCAGGAACATCGACGTGACCGCGGTCAACGGCAGGAACGACGGTCCTTCCACGTGCACCAGGGGCATGCCCTGCACGCGTCCGACGAGATCCACGAGGCTGGTGAGTTCGTAGGGCGTCGCTCCCCAGCGCGCGATGAAGAAGCCCATTTCGGCGCCGGCGGCGAGTTCGCGCACGAACACCAGCAGGTTCAGCGCGATCAGACCCAGCGTGATCACGGGGAACCGCTCGGTCGGGTTGTGGTCGCGCAGCGGAACGATCATGGATCAGTCGAACCAGTTCGACACGCGATCCCAGAACGAGACCGATCGCTCCACGCGCAACGGCAGGGCATCGGCATTGCGCTTGGGCCAGACGTCGCCCTCGTTGCACAGCTGCACGCCGAGACCGTAGCGCTCGTGGGGCAGCGGCTCGACCGTGCCCTCGCGGAAGCGCGGATCGACGGCCACCTCGAAGTGCCCGAGGATCAGCGGCGCGTCCGGCGGCTGCCGATCGCAGCCCAGGAACAGGATCTCGGCGCCCTCGCCGAAGATGATCTCCTTCTCCTGCAGGCCCTCGAGTGGTTTCCACACCACCGGTCCGGCCGGCTCGAGGAAGTCGGCCATCTCGATGCGCAGCACCATGCCGCTGAACTCGATCGCCGGATCCCCGCGGATCCCGAGGTAGCAGGTGAAGGTGTCGTCGTCATCGTCCAGACGGATCGCGCGCGAGCTCCCCTCGGGATCGGCGTAGAGGCCGATCGTGTAGTCGCCGACGTCGGGGTCGGGATCGGAACCGAGGTTCTGTGCCGCCGCCCGGACCGGACCGAGTGCGGACACGAGGACCAGGAACACGAAGAAGAAGGACGCCACCGGGCGCTCGCGGTCGATTGCTTTGCTCATGACTCGGGCAGGTCGATGCCGGGACGGGGGTCGAGTTCGGGCCGGTCGCAACGGACGAGCCAATCCCGGGTGATCTTCGCGCGCCCTGGGTGCTCGCGCAAGCGGGTGACGAGCGAACGCAGGTCGTCGGGCGTGTCGACGTCGAACCAGCCGCGCGTCTCGGACCGCTCCAGGCCCAGGGCGTCGGCACGATTCCGCAGGGCTTCTCCCGTCCTCGGACTGCTCCACGGCAACGCGTCGAACAGCCCCGGCACGCGCCGACCCACGCCGATGCACCACACGCCCCCGTCGGCCGCGGAACCCAGGACCAGGTCGGCGCCGTGGGCGAGGGCATCCAGGGCGGAGCCGAGGTGCCCGGCCGGGAGGTCCGGACTGTCGGTCCCCACGATCAGCAGCGGCAGTTCCCCGCGCCCGTCGGCCTCGTCGACGGCTGCGCTCAACCGGTCGCCCAGGTCGCCCGCGGACTGCGGGCTGCGGTCGAGACGACCGGATCGCTGGGCCTGGCGCAGGGTCACGCGGAAGGGGGCCGATGCGTAGGTCTCGGGTCCCGACCCGTCGAGCCAAAGCCGGCAGTGGCGGGCAGCCGACCCGAGTGCGAGGTTCACGGTGTCCTCGACGAAGGCCTCGTACAGGGACGCGGCCCCGTCGGGGCCGAGCAAAGGGATCAGACGCGTCTTGGCGGTGCCGGGGCGCGGCGCCTTCGCGAAGATCCCGAGACAGGCATCGATGGGTGAGGTCATGCGCGAAACCGGGGAAGAGGGCACGGAACGTCGCGCCCTCCCATGGTACCGCAAGCGGGTCGACTCGCTGCTGAGAATCGCAGACGAGGCACGGGAACGCATGCACGCGGTCGCGCGGGTCCGCCGCCTGCCGCGCCGGGCCCAGGTCCTGAACGCCTTCGACGGCGCCGCCACCGTGTTCTGGATCGAGGACGGCCGGGTGCGGCTCTCGCGCTTCGAGGCCGACGGCTCGGAGACCGCGGTGGCCATCCTGGAGCGCGGCGAGGTCTTCGGGATCGACACCTCGGTGGGACCCGGTGAGGTGCGAGCGGCCACGGCCGAGGCCCTCGAGACGAGCACCGTCCTGGCCTTCGAGCCCTCCGACCTCCGTGCCCTGCAACGCGACGAACACCTTCGCGACGTGGTGTCGGCCCTGGCGCCTCCCTCGACGTCCACGGGAGCCGCAGCGTGAGTCGGATCTTCGTGGTGATCCCCGCTCTCGACGAGGAGGCTTCGATCGGTCACGTGCTCGAGCCCGTCGCCGACCGCCCGCGGGTCGAGGTCGTGGTGTGCGACAACGGGTCGACCGATGCCACGGCCGACGTCGCCCGCGCGCACGGAGCCACGGTCGTCCGCGACGAGCGACGGGGCTACGGCCAGGCCTGTCTGACGGCGCTGGCCGAGGTCCGCTCCCGCGGGCCCGCCGCCGACGACGTGGTCTGCTTCCTCGACGCCGACTTCAGCGACGATCCCACCCAGCTGCCCGAGATCGTCGGACCCGTCGAACGCGGCGAGGCCGACATGGTGATCGGTTCCCGTGTGCTCGGCCGTCGTGAGGCGGGTGCCCTGCTGCCCCAGGCCCGCTGGGGGAACTGGTTGGCCACCCGGGCCATCGCGTGGATCACCGGTGTCCGCTTCACCGATCTCGGCCCGTTCCGCGCCATCCGCTGGTCGACGCTCGAGGCCGCCGCGATGGAGGACCGGGCCTATGGCTGGACGGTCGAGATGCAGCTCAAGGTGGCGGCCGCAGGCGCGCGCTGTATCGAGGTTCCGGCCCACTACCGCAAGCGCATCGGCCGCAGCAAGGTCACGGGGACCATCCGCGGAACGGTCCTGGCCAGCGTGACCATTCTGTCGATCCTCGGCCGGTGGGCGTGGCACCATACGCGGGGCCGCGGTCGTCTGGTCACCGACACACCGTCCTGACGCATCCACGGCACGCGATCGCGTCTTGCCAATCCTGTGCGATGGAACTAAACCTCGCCCGACCGATTCGGTCGTCGAAGCTTCGTCCAGAGAGGCGAAGCCCCGGCCGCGACTCGCTCGATGGGGACGGAGCCCTTGGTCAGAAGATTGATCGGTTTCACCGGAGTCCTGTTCACGCTGATCCTGCTCGGGATCGGTCTCTCCGCGCTCTGAGTCGGGGCGCGGAGCCGCGACGGATCGCTCCGGTCAGCGAATCGCCCAACGTACCACCGTGCGCCACTGGCTCTCGTCGGGCTCCCAGGCCGGGTCGGTGAGATAGATCTCCCACGGGGCGCCGCTCGGCTCCATCCCGTTCTGCATCATGTGCACCTGCAGGGCCAGGTAGGCGGTCGACAGCGTGTCGAGCTTGCCCTGGTGCACCGTGGTCGCGACGCGACCACCCGGAAGGGTCCCGGCCTTGACCGGATCCTCGGCCTCGACCTCGTCCTCCACCGGAAAGCCGCAGATGAGCCGCCACGGCGTGGGCGGAGGGATCTCGTCGTCCAGACGCTGGATCTGCGGCACGACACAGATCGGCGGCCCGGCCGGTATGACCCCGGCCGTGTCCAGGAGACTCCACACCTCGGTGAGGGTCTGTTCGACCCGGGTCTCGAATTCATCGGGCATGCACTCGAACTCGAAGCCCACGTAGGGCTGTTCGATGCCTTCCTCGACTTCGACCTGGTACTCCACTTGACCGCCTCGGAGGTCTGCGCGCTGGCCGCCGTGTCCGGCGCGGATCGCGAAGCCTAACACGCATCTTTGCCGGCTTGAATGCCGCGTTGTCGGTGCGGAGTGATGGAAAAGCATCAGGGTCCGGAATCGGTATATCAATTACCTTTTGCTATGGAATGGATCGGGGTACCGTGTCCGCGATTCGCCACTTGCCAAGGAGGAAGCCATGCGACGCGCCTCACGACGGCCGGGCGAACGTCCGGCGTACGAACGCCGTACAGAACTGCGGATGAGCACCGCGCTGCGTGGTGGTTCGGTCTCCGAGGTCGAGGCCACGTGCCAGCGCATCGCCGACTACCTGATCGAAGTGTCCCGTGATCAGGAACTCGAGCCGGCGCTGCACGCGTTCCTTCGCGCCTTCGATCTCGGGTGCAAGAGACTCGATCCCGAAGCGCGCGCGCGCAGCGAGCAGGTCTACGAGTCGGTCTACCGTCACGGGTTGGCCGCCTCCGAGGGGCGGACTCCTCGCGAGGGCTGCGATCCCTACTTCTGGGGGTGACTCCTCCGACTCCGGTCGATCCCGAACGGGGCGGGGGTTCCCGTCCCGCTCCAGCGCCCTCCGGATCGAACGGGGGGCGCGTTCTCGTGTCCGGTTCACGGAGACGAGATCGTCATCGACGCGGGTGCGCCCTGCACGCTGCGTTCGGCCAGGGTCTCCACGGCCTTCATCGCCCCCGCGGCGACGGCGGCGAGGAAATCCATGGCCACGTCGAAGTCGTCCTCGAGCACGTCGAAGAGCGCTTCGTGATTCCCGCGCAACGTCGTGACGTCGGTCCGGGCCACGGGGGTGTACCAGCGCTCTCCCCGGGCCAGGGTCTCGAGGTTCCCCAGCGGGTAGCCGCGTCCTGCTTCGAAGGTGCCGCCGTCGGGAAGACGGCACTCGACCTCGCCCTCGAGGATCACGAGCAGATGATCGGCCGTCTCGCCGGGCCGCCACAACTCGGTTCCACCGGTCCAGCGTTCCTGCCGCATGGACGTCGCCATCAGCATGAGCGCCTCGAGCCCCAGGTTGCGGAAGATGTTCCCGCGTCTCAACAGCACGAGGCGTTCGACCGCGTCGAGCGATCGCTTCGGCAGGCTGACGGCCTCGCCGGTCCACGGCACACGGCTCGATCCCGCCACGATCCGCGGCATGATCTGCAGATGGTACGACGCCACGTTGCGCAGCAGGTTCTGCAGCAGACGGAAGTTCTCCTCGAGCGCGGCCACGATGGCATCGAGTTCGAACACGAGCGCGACGCCCTCCGTCGCCGCCCGCGCCTCGAAGTTCGGTTCCACCCGCGAGAGCGCGGGGATGATTCCCACGTTCTCACCGCTGCCGCACGAGACGATCTCCCGGCCGTGGCTGAACACGGCGACCTGGCCGCTCACGATCACGAAGAAGCGATCGACGGGTTCGCCCTCGCGCAGTACCAGGTCACCTCGACGCAACACGACCTCTTCGGCCTGGCGCGAGAGCGCGGTCAGGTCGCGGGTCGCGATGCCCTGCAACTGCGGAAGCGTACGCAGGTAGAGCAGGCGATCGATCGGTCCGACGAAGCGTGGATCACTCATGTCCGAGCAACTCCGTCTCGGGTTGATCGAGCAGTACCAGCGCGCGGGCCACGACCTGCTGTTGCACCAGGGGCGGCTCGTCGCGCAGGGCCAGGAGGGCGTCGCGGAACGACGTGAGCCCCAGTTCACCGATGTGGTGGATCGTGATGCACCGCATGCCCAGGCTTCCCTGTTCCAGGAACGACGCGAGCGTTTCCTCGTAGGTCCACGGACGCGGCGTGTAGAAGGCCAGACCGCGGCGGAGCCGCTCGTCGTCGGGAAGGTCGTCGACGAAGCCGAGCAGTCCGTCGCGGAGCGGAGCCTCGAGTGTGGCCGCGATCAACTCGTGCGCACTGGCGTGGTCCTCGGCCCGGTCACTCTCCAGGCCGTTGTAGATTCGTAGCCAGTCCTCTTCGGGCAACAGCAGATCGAGCAGACGGAACATCCGTTCGCGGGCGTGCGCCTCCTTGTGCTCGAGCGTGTGCAGCAGCAGTTCGTGGACCGCCGTCGCCCGCCGGGGGGCGGTGCGGGCTCCCTCGCGCAGGGCGGCACGCCAGTCGAGCAATCGGAACGCGCCCGACAGTGTCAGCTCGAGCGCCTTGCGCAGCGTGTGTCCGTCGAGTCGCAGATCGCGGTCGAGTCGGCGCAGCGACCCCAGTCCCCGCAGGATCTTGAACCGCACCAGGCCGTCGCGGACGGTCAGCAGATGGCGCATGAGCACCGACGCGGCGGACTCCGGATCGAAGCGGGAGATGGTGCGAGGTACGTGGCGGCGGACGTTCTGGGCCCTGGTCTCGTCACCCAGGGCACGGTCGAGGGCTTCGAGGGCCGGATCGCCGATCGAGACGAGGGCGGCGCGGGCTTCGCTCCGGACGTCGCGTACCGGGAGCATGGCGATCAGAGGTTCGATGAACTCCTCGCTCCCGACCGCGCGCATGGCGATCGCCGTCTCGCGGCGGACCTCGCGGTCCTGCTTCTGTGCGAACTCGATCAGCAACGAGGTGTGGATGGGATCGGGCTGGTCCTGGATCGAGAGCACGAGTGCCCGCGCTTCGACGTCGTCGGCGTCCTTGGCGATGTTCCGCAGGACGGTAGCCGCGTCGTCGCCCTTGATCCAGCCCGCGGCCACCAGGGTGACCAGGGCCGTGGCCCGCACGACGGGCGAGGGATCGTCGAGGTAGGCGGAGAGTTGGCGATTCACGTCGGGGGCGAGGATCGCACGTGCTCGCAGGACACCGCCACGAATGGCTGCGTCCTCGTGGTCGGCGATACGCTCGAGGATCGGGAGGGCCTCCTGGCGTCGCGTACGCGCGAAGAGGTGCAGGGCGCGGGTGACCACCGTCTTCGACGGGTGGTACAGGATCAACGCGGGGATGAGGTGCACGCGGTCCTGTTCGGCCAGCATGTCCATCGCCGCGACGACCTCCGAGTCGTTCACGCTGTTCAGACGTTCGATCAGTTTCTCGAGCGAGGCCAGGTCGAGCTCGGGGAATTCGACCTCCGACAACACGTCGCGTTCGCTGAGGGTCGTACGGAACAGGTCGAGGTAGTGCCGGCGGATGTCGCGGGCGAGGCGGATCCACGACACGCTCAGCGCGATCACGCCGGCGGCGAGGACCATCTCCGAGCCCGGGAGCGCGACGGCCACCAGGATCACCAGCGAGGCGACCGCCTGTCCCCCCCGCTGGCCGAGCACGTCGACGAAGGTCTTCACCTGCTCGCGGACGGTGCGCGAGAGCGGCACGTAGAGCGTCTCGATCGAGGTGCGGTGCAGCGAATGGCGCAGCGACCCGTCGACCACCTTCAGCACCAACGCCGGCACCAGCAGGATCAACGGCGAGATCGTGTAGACGATCATCAACAGGCCCGCCCCGACCACCAGCAGCGCCGGGGTCAGACCCAGCACCCGGTTCAACCCGAAGCTCCGGAGCAGGACGCTCACCAGCGTCAACTGGAACAGCAGCGACAGCAGGTTGAGCCCCAGGTAGGTGGTCGCGAAGAAGCTCGCCAGATCGGAGCCTTCGAGCTGACTGGCCACGATGCTCTTGAACAGGTAGTCGGCGAAGGTCAGCGCGATCGTCGACACCACGACGAGCCCCAGCAGTCTCTTCACGTAGGGGCGGTGCAGGATCGTGCGCGTGGCCTGTTTCCAGTGCAGCGCATGCGAGGGGTGGCGGTGTTCGGCGTCGCGTCCGCGGGCCTCCTCCGCGGTGCGCAGGAGGGCCATGGGCAGCAGGCCGGTCAGGCCGAGGATCCCCGACGCGACCAGCAGGAAGTGGCGCGGCTCGACGATCTCGCTCAGACCGCGCGCCAGGCCCGACCCCACGATCGCTCCCAACACGCTCCCCGCGCCGATGATCGCGAACACGCGCTTGGCCTGGGTGACGGTGAAGACGTCCTCGACCACCAGCCAGAAACGCGTCACGACCATGGTCGCGAAGACACCCGCCCACACGTACAGCACGTACAGGACCCACGGTGGGGGCGCGGCTCCGAGCAGGGCCCACAGTCCGGCCGTCACCACCGCCGAGCCCAGGACCAGGACCGCCAGCACCAGACGGTTGCTGCGCGCGATCGGATACCGGGCCTGCCATTGCATGAGCCCGATCGAGGCCAGCGCGATCAGCAGGTAGACCCAGGGGAGCTGCGACGCGGGGAGTCGACCGAGGAACAGCGCGTCGCGCGCGGTCTCGAGCAACGCGTGACCGGCCAGGATGCCGAAGAGCGTGATCGTCGCCCCGAACACGAGACGGCGTTCCGCGGGACGGACCGTCGCCTTCAGTTGGATCATCGAGGGCCTCGTGGGCAGGGAACTCGTCGCCGGGTCACGTCCGAAAGTCTAGGTCTTCGCACGTCGGGCGCGAGGGGGGGCTCAGGCCACGTCCTCGCGGTCGAGCCGGATCCGACGGGCCGCGGTCCAACCGCTCAGGAAGGCTCCTTCGACCCGGGCTCCCGCCGGACAGCCGTCGCCGGCCACGGCGAGTTGCCAGTCCTCGTCCCACAGACAGGGTTCCTCGGCCGACATCGTCGGCAGGGCGTAGCGCCAGCGATGCGCCCGGACCAGGTCGGGGGTCGGGAGTTCGTGCCCGATCGCCTCGGACAGGGCCACGAGGAGGGCGTCGGCCACGTCCTCCGGCGTGTCCTCGAGATGGGCGTAGGACCACTCGGGGGAGCCGTGCAGGACCCACGATTCGCCCGGTGCTCCGTCCGGATTGCGTCCGGGCTTCGAGTCGTTGTCGGCGATCCAGCTCAGCGGGGAGCGGTCGACGAAGGCTCCACCGTAGTCCTGTTCGAGCGAGCGTGGGAAGTGGACCATGACCGTCCAGCAGGGGGCGTAGCGCATGGCGCGCAGCCGGTTGCGAAGTGGCGCCTCGTCGGGGAGCAGGGCCAGGGCCTGCGCGGCCGGAGCGGTGATCACCAGGGCTGCGCCCCGGGCGAGCTCGGCGTCTTCCTCGTCCACGAGGATCCAGGTGTCGTCCTCGCGGCGGCAGGTGTGGACACGGGTCGAGTAGAGGGTGCGCACGGGCTCGGCCAGCGCACGGGCCAGACCGTTCATGCCGGGCTGGCAGACGTAGCGTTCGGTGTTCTCGCTGCGCGCCCGGATGGTTCCGGATTCGATCGAGACGATCGAGGTGTCCCAGGTCCGGACCACCGGCTCGTCACCCTCGCGAAAGGGCGCGAGGAACCGTGCGAACTCGGGGTCGCGCACGGTGAAGTACTGGGCTCCGTGATCGAAGGTCAGGTCGTGCTCGCCCAGGGTCTCGCGGCGGGTCGACTGTCGGCCGCCCGGGCCCCGTCCCTTCTCGAGCACGGTCACGTCGATCCCGTGGGTCTGCAGGCGGTGCGCGCAGATCAGGCCGGCGAGGCCGGCACCGACCACCAGCACCCGATCCGGAGCTCCCTCGGAGCCCATGACATCCTCCCCGACACGTGGCTGGGCGCGCGTCTCGGCGCCGTTCGGTCGTTCTGCCGGGACCTTATCAGAAAAGACGCGGGGCGAGGACCACGGCCCTCGCCCCGAAAACGGTAGGGGCGGGAGGCCCCCTTTTCCCCCCGCCCCCTGCGAACCGACGCTCAACCGTCGGCCCACCTCGTGCGGATCGGTGGCGTTCGCCCCGATCCCGAGCTGTTCGCGCGGCCCTGCCGTCGGGCTTCCGCCGCGCTCGCCTCCTAGTTCGGAGCGGGTACGGGAGCGGATGCAGAGAGAATCCGGGATCTTTCGAGAAATTCCGACCGGCCGCTCCGGGGGCCGGGTCCGCCCCGTGAGCCCAGGCGTCTCCGCAGCCAGGTCGCGCGTGCGGGGGGCGCCAGGCCCTCGGTCCGGCCCACCGCGATCAGGACCGACCACACGTGGACGGGCTGTCCGGAGCGGATCGCCTCGCGGCGGGCCTCGGTCAGGGCCAGATCGGCCGGCACCCCCCGGGTGACGAGCTCCATCCAGGGACGCACCAGGCGCCCGAGCGCGGAGCCGGCCACCGGCCAGGAGCCGACGACCACCAGCGCGGGTCCGATCCCGCCGCTGGCCAGGGTGCTGGGCGCGAGCACCGGCCGGCTGCCCGGATCGAGGCCCCCCGGAAGCGTCCAGACCACCGCGCCGGGCAGGGCTCCGAAGGCGGGACGCAGGGTGGCCAGACCCCGGGGCGTGGCCCGGAGCCAGACCCAGGCGTGCTCGTCGTCCTCGAGGGTCCGGCGCAGTGCGGGAGCGTCACTGTCGTTGCGGGGGAGCAGGTCCACGTGCGCGACGGCGGCCCGCAGGCCGTGTCGCAGGGTGTCGGGGTCGTCCCGGTGTGGAGCGACACCTTCGCGGAAGGGCGCCACCAGCAGCAGACGGTCCCCCCTGGCCCGAGGGTCGGTCCGTGGCACCGGCGCTGCCAGATCCGCGGGCCAGTCGAGCCGGACGGTGTGGTGCGCGGCGACCGGCTGGTCGCGGTGCCAGGGCAGGATCCAGGCGGGGAGTGTGGCCAGGGAGCCGGGGACGGGATCGGTCCCGGCGCCGCGCCAGACCCAGCGCGGGGCGTCGCGCAGGGCCTGCTCGATCGGTTCGAGGAGCGCGCGGCCCACCCGGGCCCGCAGCGCCGGATCGTCGCGGCCCGTCGCGAGAACGGCGCGCAGCTCGTCGAGGGTATCGGCAACGTCCGCGGGCAGCGGTTCGTCGAGACGCAGGTCTTCGCGCTCGGCCACGAGGCGCTGCGCGTCGAAGTCCACCGTCACCCGGGCCTCCGGTCCCGCGGGCAGTTCCGGGGGATCCGAGCCACAGCCGACGGACAGGAGCACCGCCGACAGCAGCAGAGCGGTCGTGGTCGACCGGTGGCTCGTGGCTTCGTTCGCGATCACTGCGCGGCGTCCTATCGTGTCGGGCGACCCCGCGACCGAGGTGCGCCATGTCCGAGACCTACACGTTGCTGCTCCGCTCCGACGCCCGGCACACGCGTGCGGCGGAGCGCGAGGGTCTGATCGCCCATCTCACCCGCATTCCCGGCGTCGTCGAGCGCGGGCCCGACCGCTACGTCTTCGGCGACGAGGACGAGCACGGGATCATGGAGCTCGACGTGTTCGTACGCCGCGACGGCGCCCGCGTCGAGCCCGAAGACGTGCGCGACGACGAGGCCGGGACGGTTCACGAGGTCGAGGTGCGTTTGCCCCGTCCGTGGGTCATGGAGCGCGGACCGCGCGTGTTCGCGCTGGTGTTCATGCTCGCCGAATGGGCCGACTGGGAGGTCTTCGATCCCCAGATCGACGACCGCCTGCAGAAGGAAGCCGTGCTGTCCGGCCTGGTCGCCATGCGACAGGCACAGCGCGAACAAGAGGCGCGGAAGGCGGGTGAGAGCGAGCAGCTCCCCGGCGACCCGCCGCCCCTGCACTCGGACTACCAGCCGTCGACCCCGCCGCCGTCGGAGACGAACGGCGGCGCGAAACCGCGCCGCCGTCCGTGGTGGAAGAAGGGTTGAGCGCTCAGGCCGCCTCGACCTGCTCGTGCAGGCGGGCCACCAGTCCCTCGTCCAGGCCCAACCGCGCGCGCAGCATGGCCAGGTAGGCCTTCTCGGCCTCGGTGTCGATCTCGATCGCCAGCAGCGCGGCGGCGTAGACCTCGGCCTTGAGCTCGTCGGTGGTCGCCGACTGCACCAGGCGGTCCATGTCGACGGGCGAGCGCAGTTCGTCGAGCAGACGACTGCGGCTCTCGGGATCCAGGTCCAGCTCCTCGGCGTGCCCGAGCACGCGGTTCATCTCGTCGCCGTCGAGCTTCCCGTCGGCGCGGGCGGCGGCGATCATCGAGCGCAGGATCAGCAGGCCCTGTTCGTTCGCTGCGTTCGTGTCGGACGCCGGGGCGAAGCCGCTGTCGGGCGGCGGCGGGGCCAGCTCCTGGGCGGACGGTTGCGTGGCGCCGGTCGGGGCGCCGGCGGGCGGGACCGTCCCGGTCGCCGGCTGGCCCGGTACGGCCTTGCTCTGCTGGTGCTGCTTGTAGGCGTTGTAGGCCAGGGCGCCGACGGCGGCGATGCCGCCGTACTTCAGGGCCTTCTTGCCCATCTTGCGTCCGCCCTTGCTGGTGAGCATGCCACCGGCGAGGCCGCCGGCGAAACCCGAGGCGGCGGGGCTGCCCAGAAGCTGGCCCAGGATCTTGTCGGCGTTGAACACGTCGGCCTCCGTCGTCGTGGGGAGCGGTCCCGGTCGCGACAATCTAGCGGCGCCGGCGGTGGCCGCCGCTCCCTCAGAACGCGTCCTGTCCCGTGAGCCCGCGGCCGAGGATCAGGGTGTGCACCTCGTGCGTGCCCTCGTAGGTGTAGACGCTCTCGAGGTTCAGCATGTGCCGCACGGCGGCGAACTCCACGCTGATGCCGTTGCCGCCGAGGATCGACCGGCAGGTACGTGCCGTCTCGAGCGCCATGGCCACGTTGTTCCGCTTGCTCAGCGAGACCTGGAAGGGACTCACGCTGCCGTGCTGGTCCTTCAGGCGCGACAGGTGGAGCATCAGCACCTCGGCCAGCGCGATCTGCGTGCCGGAGTCGGCGAACTGCTTCTGGATGAGCTGCTTCGAGGTGATGGGCTTGTCGAAGACGATGCGCTGGTTTCCGTAGTCCAGGGCCTCGTCGAAGCAGGCCTTGGCCGCGCCGATCGCTCCCCACGCGATGCCGAAGCGGGCCTGGTTCAGGCACGCCAGCGCGCTGCCCAGTCCCTTGGTGCCCGGCAGGATGGCGCTCTTCGGCACGCGCACGTCGTTCAGCGTGATCTCGCCGGTGTGGCTCGCGCGCAGGCTCATCTTGTGGTGGGTGGTGGGACACTCGACGCCGTCGATGCCCGTCTCGACCACGAAGCCGCGGATGGACTTCGGATCGTCGCTGTCGACCTTCGCCCACACGATGCACAGGTCGGCGATCGGCGAGTTCGTGATCCACATCTTGGCGCCGTTGAGCACGTAGTCGTCGCCGTCGCTGCGGGCCATGGTCTTCATGGCGCCGGGGTCGCTTCCGGCATCGGGCTCGGTCAGACCGAAGCAGCCGATGAGCTCGCCCGCGGCCATCTTCGGCAGGTACCGTTCCTTCTGCTCGTCGCTGCCGAAGCGGAAGATCGGGTACATGCACAGCGCGCCCTGCACGCTCACGAAGCTGCGCAGACCGCTGTCGCCGTACTCGAGCTCCTGGAGGGCCAGGCCGTACTGCACCGTGTTCATGCCGGCGGCGCCGTACTCTGTGGGGAGCGAGCCGCCGAGCAGGCCGAGGTCGGCGATCTGCGGGATCAGCTCGTTCGGGAACTCGCCCTTCTCGAACCACTCGCCCGCGTGCGGGAGGTAGCGGTCGCGCACGAAGCGGCGCGTGGTCTCGCGCACCAGCCGTTCCTCGTCGGAGAGCTGGCCCTCGATGGCGATGAGTTCGTCGAGGGAGATGGCGTCCATGGCACGGATCCTTTCGGGGCGGACGGCTCCGCCGGGGGCGGTTCGGCGCGGCATCTCGGCCGGCGGCGGCGCAGGGCAAGATGCGCGCGCGGTGGGGGCACGGCAAGGCACACGGCTCAGCCGGCGGCGCGGTGACCTCCGTGCATGCGCGGCGACACCGGCAGCGACTCGATCGTTGCCGCTTCGATCTCGCTGCGGCGGGCCAGCTCCTCGCGCACGACCTCGGGGTCGAAGTAGCCGTCGGCCAGGGCCACGAACATGTGCGCATGGCCACTCTCGCTGCGGGCCAGGCGCTCGTAGAACGTCGCCAGGTCCTCGCCTCCCTCCACGCGACCCGCGAAGGGGCCGCGCAGGCCGCGCGTCAGCGCCAGGAAGCGCTCGCAGGATCGGGCTTCGATCATCGCGCACACGAGCAGGTCGTCGAGCAGCGCGAAGTCACCGCCGCGCCGGTCGCGGGCCATGCCCTTCATGTAGGGATTCGGCAGCGGGCGCGAGGGAGATCCACCGCGGTCGAGCAGGACCTGCCGGACCATGCGGTAGTGGACCATCTCCTCCTTGGCCAGGCTCGCCATGCGGCGCACCAGCTCGTCGTGCTCGGGAAAGCGGCCGACGGTGGCCAGGGCGTTGGTGGACGCCTTGAGTTCGCACTGTGCGTGGTCGTCGAGCAGGACGTCGACGGCGGACAGGGCGGCCTCGACCCACGTGTCGCGGGTGGGACAGCCGAGCGGAACGGAGGCGGTCACCGTGGCCAGAGTACGTTCGTGTTCGGCCAGGGCGACCACGTCGGGATGCGAAATCGGAGCGTTCATGCGTCCCAGGGTAGCACGAAGTCTCCCGAGCGCCGCTTGCGTGGCCGGCCTCGGGTGGGCATCCTCTCGACTCGTCCGCCACGACCCCACTCCCGAGGTACGTCCGTGATCGATCCCACCGCGCTCGCCCCCGATGGCTGGACCCTGGGCGGCGACTTCGCCGATCGCCTCCACGCCGCCACGTCGCATCTGCACGAGAGGGGAATCACGGGAGGCCGTGTCGGGCTCGTCCTCGGCAGCGGTCTCGGCGGTCTGATCGACCGCACCGAGGCGGTGGCGTCGGTCCCCTTCGCGGGCATCCCGGGATTCCACACGGCCTCGGTGGCGGGCCACTCGGGCCGTGTGGTCCAGGCCCGGCGCGGCGGGGCGGAGTTCGTCGTGCTACAGGGTCGACTGCACGCCTACGAAGGACTGGACCTGAGCAGCGTGATCCTGCCGGTGGTCGTGCTGCGGGCGCTGGGCTGCGCCACGATCGTCCTCACCAACGCCGCCGGCGGTCTGCAACCCGACATGCGTGCGGGTGACGTGGCCGTGCTCACCGGCCTGATCGACCTGCACCTGCGGGACCCGCTGCGTGGAATCCTCGTCCCCGACGGTGCCGTTCCCTCGGGACTGGCCGCCCGCGGGGCGACCCCCGGCCCGGTCTTCGACCCCGGTCTGGCCGCACAGTTGCGCGCGGTGGCCGCCGAAGAGCGCATCGCGCCGCACACGGGAACCTACGTGTCGCTGTGGGGTCCGAACTACGAGAGTCCCGTCGAGATCGGTCTGTTGCGCCGTCTGGGTGGCGTGGCGGTCGGGATGTCCACCGGGCCCGAAGCGGTGGCGGTGCGGGCACTGGGCGCGCGGGTGGCGGGGGTGTCGCTGATCACCAACGTCGCGGTCGAGGCCGGCGGTGGTGTGGTCACGCACGACGAGGTCGTCGAGGTGGGAGCCGCCCGGCGCGACGCCATGGAGGCCCTGTTGCTGTCGACGGTCGACCGGCTCGCGGTCGTGGAGGACGCATGATCCGGAACCTGCTCGCCGTCCTGCTGTCCGCACTGGTCGTGGTTCCGGCAGCGCGGGCCCAGGAGCGTCCGAACCTCCTGATCCTGTCGATCGACACCCTGCGTGCCGACCACGTGTCGTGCTACGGATACGAACGACCCACGACCCCGTCGATCGATCTGGTCGCCGCCAACGGAACCCGCTTCGCCGCGGCACGGTCGGTGGCGCCGTGGACCCTGCCGAGCTTCGCGAGCATGTTCACCGGTCGCTACCCGACCCGCCACGGGGCGGGGGCATCGGGTCCGGTGCGCAACGTCGCGACCGAGCCGCCGCGCATGCTCGCCGCGCGGGTCCCAACGTTGGCCGAGGTCCTGCGCACGGCCGGCTACCGCACGCACGCGATCACCTCGAATCCCTACCTGCGTCTCGGTCCCGTCCGTGGCTTCGACGATCCGGTGGTCAAGGCGGTCCGTGCCGACCGGATCGGTGCGCTGAGCCGCGAATGGCTCGGTCGCCACGGCGACGACCGGCCGTGGTACCTGTGGGTCCACTTCAACGATCCGCACGAGCCGACACGGGCCGCCGACGCGCAGCTCCGCGCGATCGGCGTCGACGAGGCCGTGCTCGACGACCCGCACCGTGGCGCACTGGAGCGCTGGGGCGACCGCGACGCCGGCACCTACCTCGGCAATCGTGCGAGCGAAGCCGAGGTCCGCGACATGCTGCGGACCAAGATCGCCCTCTACGACGCGACCATCCGGCAGGTCGATCTGGAGATCGGTCTGATCCTGGAGCTGCTCCAGCGGCGGGACCTGCTGCGCGACACGCTCGTGGTGATCGTCGCCGACCACGGCGAGGAGTTCCTCGACCACGCCGAGGAGGGTAGGGCCTGGAACCACGACCCGCGCGGCATCTGGGGGATCGGGCACGGCCACACGCTGTTCGAGGAGCAGCTCCACGTTCCCCTGGTCCTCATGGGTCCGCGCGTCCGACCGAACCAGGTGATCGCCGAGCAGTTCCCGCTGACCGAACTGATGCCGACCGTGCTCGGCCTGCTCCGCGTGCGCGCACCCGAGGACATCGACGGCGAGAACCGCGTCGAGTGGATGCGCGACCGCCAGCGCGCGCCGATTCCCATGGCCGCCGAGAGCCTGGCCTACGGCCCCGACTGGGTCGCGTGGATCGACGGCCGGTACAAGCTGATCGCCGATCGCCTGGGGCACGTCCAGGCCTTCTACGATCTCGAGCGCGATCCCTACGAGCTCCACGATCTCGTGGCGCAGGTCGACAGCCTCGATGCCGGGATTCGTCTGCAGGAACGTCTGCGGGACTGGAACGACCGGGTGATCGCCGAGGCACCCCCGGCCACCGCGGCCGGTGAACTCACCGACGAGATGCGCGAGGGTCTGCGCAGTCTGGGCTACGTGCAGTAGTCGATCACACCGCGACGGGGTGCAGCTCACGGCTCAGGTGATCGAACAGGCGCTGCGCTTCGTCCATGTGGAAGGGCTTGCGCAGGCACCGGTGCGCCCCGCGCTGGAAGGCACGGTCGACCAGCCCGCTCTCCGAGAAGCTGCTCGCGGCGACGATCCGGGTGTTCCCGGCCAGGTCGAGCATGAACTCGCTCAGGGCGAAGGCGTCGACCTCGCCGGGCAGGTGCAGGTCGAGGATCACGACCTCGGGCTGCTCGCGTTTGAAACACTCGATCGCGTCGGATGCGCGTTCCACGGGTGGGAGGACCCGGAATCCCCTGGACTCGGCGGCCGCGATCAGCAGGTGCCGGTAGGTCGGATGGTCGTCGACGATCAGGACCCGGGTCTTCATCGGAGGCGCGCTCCGCGCGGCGGGAGGGGCGACGGGACGTGTCGCCTGCGGCCCGAGCAACCAGGATGCCCGGAGCTACCCGGCCGTCACGGGGCGCGTCGCGGAACGTCGAGGAGTGAGTCGCCGGCCGGCGCGCGGAAGAGGGGACCGGGTCCGCTGCATTCCGCAACTTCCGGCGCCGGACCGGCACGGACGACTCGCACGGCGGGTTCCTCAGTTGCCGCCCTCGACGGTGCGGAGCTCCAGGGAGTCGAGGGTCATCGACGGCGGGCGGTAGCGCAGCAGACAACCCACACCACCCACGCGGTCGAGGCGATCGTTGCCGCCGACGAACTCGACGGTGCAGCCGCGGCGCTGGGCAGCACGCAGGATCGGCTCGCGGCCGTCGGTGTCGTAGTCGTGCGCCATGATCAAGAGGTCGGCCTGGTCGTGCTCGAGCGCGGCGAGGCATCGGCGTGCACCCACCACGGCGAGCCCGTCGCGGTACAAGGCGTCGAAGAGAGCGTCGACCAACGACAGCGACTCGCGCTGTTCCTCCTCGACGAAGGTGGACAGTGTCGCGGTGACGACGTCCTCCACCGACGTCCGGCCGCTGGCCGGGAGCTGGTCGATCACGATCTCGCGGAGTCGCCCGGGAAGAGCATCGCGGACCTGCGCCAGGAGCCGCGGCACGCCGGCGAGCACCAGGTGCTGGTAGCCGCCGGTGTCCGTCCGTGCCTCGAGGACGCCGATCATCTCCTTCACGAAACGCTGTGTGCGATCGCGTCGATGATTGCGGTAGTGCTCCCGGGTCCACTCGCGGCCGACACGACGGCGGATCTCGGGCCGCTCCTTCCAGATCTGCCGGGTCACCGCGCCCAGGTGTACCTCGAGGATCCGCATGCTGTCCTCGGTGCAGAGCAACACCACGTAGCGATGGAAGGCATCCTTGAGTGCGCACAGGTCGTACACGCTGGGCAAGGTGTCGACGACGACCGCCTCGCGGGACATCTCGACACGGAACTCCAGCGGCAGGAAGACGGGGTCACCGCCTCCGCGGGCGTAGACGACGGCGCCGCGGGTGTCGGCGGCCAGGTCGTCGTCGATCCAGCGCTCGATCCGGGTCCGGGCTTCGTCCAGGCTGTGCCGGCGATCGGCGGGAAGGTCCGTCAGGACGGGCCGGATCCGCTGCTGCAGGCGCTGGCGGATCGCCGACCGACCCCCGGTGCAGTCGAGAACGGCGGTGATGAGGTGGTCGTCGGTTTCGTCGAGCGTTGCGATGTGGCGCAACGACTGCTCGAGGTCTTCGATTCTCATGGGTCCTCCCCGATCAGCTCTCGGCCGCGGGAGGTTCCTGGACGGTCACCGCACGTGGGCGGCGCTCGAAGAGTCGTCGCCGGGTGAGCTCGTCGCGCACACGGCGTGCGGCCCGGCGGGAAGCAACGGCGGCCGAGGCCTCCGCATCTACGCCCTGCGCCTCAACGTAGAGCTTCGGCCCCGACCGCAGGTCCACTTCGACGAGGCATCGATGATCGATGCCGCCTCGGGGACCGTTCTCGTCGTTCACCTTCACGGTGACGGTCGAGATCCGATCGGCGAAACGTGCCAACGCGAACTGGATGCGCCGTGTCACGATCTCCTGCTGCCGTCCGTCCGACGAAACCCCGTGGATGTGCAGGTCGATCCGCATGGCCTCCGCCCCGTGGGGGCGCCCCTGACGGGACGTCGCGCCGGCGACCGTTCCGCCGTCGCAAGGGCAGGATAGTGCGGATCCTTCTTCGCGGTAGTAGATAATTCGACACCGAATGATAGGTCTGGCCAATAGTCGAACGAGAGGGCGACGGCGATGCTCGAGCTCAACTACCAGCACCTGTACTACTTCTGGGTGGTGGTGCGCGAGGGGACGGTGACCGCGGCGAGTCGACGCGTCCACCGTTCCCAACCCACCCTCACCGCCCAGATCCGTGCGCTCGAGGAGCAACTCGGCGAGCCGTTGTTCGAGCGTCAGGGGCGGCGCCTCGTGCCCACGACCACCGGTGAGACCGTGTACCGCTACGCCGACGAGATCTTCTCGCTCGGTGCCGAGCTGGTCGACGCGGTGCGCGGCCGGACGGGCGACGTGCGGCAGCGCCTGCACGTGGGGGTGAGCGACGTGTTGCCGAAGTTGATCGCGCACCGTCTGCTGACGCCCGCGCTGCGCATGGAATTCCCGGTGAGCCTGGTGTGCACCGAAGGTCCTCCGCGCGAGCTGCTGGGACGACTGGCCGTCCACGAACTCGACCTGGTGCTGACCGACGCTCCCATTGGTGCCGATGTGCACGTGCGAGCGTACAACCACCCCCTGGGTGAGTGCGGCGTCACGGTCTTCGGCACGCGGGATCTGGTCGATGCTTTCGGGGCGGGCTTCCCGGCGTCGTTGGACGGGGCGCCGTTCCTGTTGCCGGTCGACGGGTCGATGCTCCGCCGCGGTCTGCAGCGGTGGTTCGACACCCACAACCTCGCCGTCGACGTGGTGGGCGAGTTCGCCGACAGCGCGCTCATGAAGACCTTCGCGCAGCAGGGCGTCGGGCTCATGGCCGGGCCTTCGGTGATCGAGTCCGAGATCTGCGGACAGTACGGGGTCGGGGTCGTGGGGCGAACCGGCGAAGTCCGCGAACGCTTCTACGCGATCTCGGTCGAGCGCAAGGTCACGCACCCGGCGGTGCTGGCCGTCACCGAGCGCGCGCGCGAGGAGCTGTTCGCCGCGTCGTGACCGGTCGGTCTCAGAGCATGATCCCTGCGATCGCCGCGGTCATGCTGGAGGCCAGCGCGCCGCCCATCATGGCCCGCAGGCCGAGGCGCGAGAGGTCGTGTCGACGGTTCGGGGCCAGGGCACCGATCCCGCCGATCTGGATCGAGATCGAACTGAAGTTGGCGAAGCCGCACAGCGAGTAGGTGGCGATGGTGATCGCCCGCTCGCTCATGGCACCCTCGGCGACCAGACGACCCAGCTCGGCGAAGGCCACGAACTCGTTGATCGCCAGCTTCTGCCCCAGCAATCCGGCGACGGCGAAGCAGTCGGCGGCGGGCACGCCCAGGCTCCAGGCCACCGGCCAGAGCACGTAGCCGAAGATCTCCTGCAACGAGGCCGGCCACGCGGTCAGGCCGACGGCGGCCATCCACGAGGCCAGCGAACCGAGGAGTGCGTTCACGAGTGCCACGAGGGCGATGAAGGCCAGCAGCATGGCGCCGACGTTCAGGGCGAGCTTCAGGCCCTGCGATGCGCCATCGGCGGCGGCGTCGATCACGTTCACGGTCTCGCGTTCGTCCCGGATCTCGACGCCGCCCTTGGTCAGGCTGGTCTCGGTCTCGGGGATGAGGATCCGCGCCATCACCAGCGCCGCCGGCGCACTCATCACGCTCGCGGCCAGGAGGTGCCCGGCGTCGACACCGAAGGCGATGTAGCCGGCCAGGACGCTGCCCGCGATGGTGGCCATGCCGCCCGTCATCAGGACCATGAGTTCGGCGCGGGTCATCCGGGCGATGTAGGGGCGCACCACGAGGGGAGCCTCGGTCTGGCCGATGAACACGTTCGCCGCCACCGACAGCGACTCCGAACCGCTCACTCCCATGAGCCGTTTCATGCCCCGCGCCAGGAACAGCACCAGACGTTGCATGATGCCGAGGTGGTACAGGACGCCCATCAGCGCGCTGAAGAACACGATCACCGGCAGCACACGGAAGGCGAAGACGAAGCCGACCGGACCGTCCGCCTCCATGAGGGGGCCGAACAGGAAACGGCTGCCGTCCTCGGTGAACGACAGCAGGGTGACCGCTCCGTCTCGGATCAGCTCGAGGATCCGCTGCCCCGGTGGGAACAGATGTACGAACGCAGCGAAGATGATCTGCAGGGTCAATCCGGCGCCGACGAGGCGCCAGTCGATGCGGCGACGATTGGTGCTGAAGAGGACGGCGATGCCCACCAGGACACCCAGCCCGAGCACGCTGACGAGACGTTCCATCCGGCCAGAGTCCGCCAAGCTCGTGCGGGCGTCAAGCACCCGCGTTGACGACCGCCACCCGGCTGCGTAGCATGGCGGGAATCGTGCCGCCGCCCGAACCGCTCACCGCGGAGATCGAAACCATGGACCACGCCTCCGTCCAACCCGTCGTCATCGGTATCGCCGGAGGCTCGGGCAGTGGGAAGACCACGGTGGCCCTGCGGGTCCAGGAGCGTTTCCCGCAGCGGACCGTCGAGATCATCCACCACGACAGTTACTACCACGATCACCCCAACCTCGACGACGAATCCCGGGCCGCGATCAACTACGATCACCCCGCGGCCTTCGAGACCTCTCTGCTCGTCTCCCACCTCGACGATCTACGGGCCGGGCGCGAGGTCGAGCGCCCGATCTACGACTACTCCACGCATCGTCGTCGCTCCGAGTCCGAGGTCGTCCACCCGGCCGACATCGTGTTCGTCGAGGGGATCCTCGTGCTCGAGAACGCGGATCTACGCGCCCGCATGGACATCCGGCTCTTCGTCGACGTCGACAGCGACGAGCGTTTCATCCGTCGCCTGGGTCGCGACATGGAGGAGCGCGGCCGGTCGATCGGATCGGTCATCGAACAGTACCGCGACACGGTGCGTCCCATGCACCGGCAGTTCGTCGCCCCGAGCAAACGCTGGGCCCATGTGATCATTCCCGAGGGCGGCCACAACGTGGTCGCCATCGACATGATCTGCGCCAAGATCCACGACGTGCTGCGGCAGCGTGGACGTGCCGAAGGCACACCCGCCGGCCGTGAAGGAGTCTCCCCGTGAGCCACGACGACCTCGAGATCGTCGAGCGCGACCCGCTCATCGAGCGCGTGCTCGTCTCGTCCGACGACATCCAACGCCGGGTCGCCGAGCTCGGTCGCGAGATCAGTGTGGCCTACCAGGGACGCACGCCGATCCTGGTCAGCATCCTGAAGGGAGGCGTGGTCTTCCTGGCCGATCTCATGCGGCGGATCAGTGTGCATCACGAAATCGACTTCATGTCGATCAGCAGTTACCAGGGACGGCAGAGCACGGGCGTCGTGAAGATCAACATGGACCTCAAGGGTTCGATCTCCGAGCGCGACGTCCTGATCGTCGAGGACATCGTCGACACGGGCTACACGCTCGACTACCTGCAGGAGATCCTTTGGGCGCGACGCCCGCGGTCGCTCGAAGTGTGCTCGCTGTTGAACAAGGCGGACGCCCGCCGCAAGGAGGTCTCGATCGACTACGTCGGCTTCGACATCCCCGACGAATTCGTGATCGGCTACGGGCTGGACTACGACGAGAAGTACCGGAATCTGCCGTTCATCGCGGTGATGAAGGGCTGATCCGGGCCGCTCCGGAGCACGCCGAGAAGGGCCTCGAACGGGCCCCGGAGGAGCCCCTCCGGGGCCCGGGTTTTTTTCTTGCATCGGCCGGTCGGCATCCTTAACTGTCGGCGTCCGCGCGATCCGTGACCCCGCCCGGACTCCCCGTCCACCTCCCACTCAACTCGAGCCCCGGAGTTGAACCCATGGATCACGAGCTCGACCCCCGCCTCCTGCTCGCGGCCGACTACGACGACGACGACTACGAGGACGACTTCGAGGACGACACGACCGAGGACGAGGATCTCGACGCGGTCGCGTTCGACGCCGACTTCGACGAGGACGCGGTGGTGGACGACGAAGACGATTCCGAAGACCTCGACGACGACGACGACGACGACTTCGACGACGACTACGACGACGACGACGATTTCGACGACGACGAGTACTGATCCTCGGAATCCGGCCCGGGAGTGCTCATCCGAGGTCGAGCAGCTGGGTCAACCGTTCCGAAGTCGCACTCAGGTCGGCCACCACGTGGTCGGCAGCGCTGAGTTCACTCTCCCCGTGAGGGCCCGTCCGTACCGCCATCACGCGGCACCCTGCCGCCCGCGCCGCTTCCACGTCGTTCACCGTGTCCCCGATCACCCAGACCTCGGCGGGGTCGAAGTCCACGTCGTAGTGGGAGCGGGCGTCGTCGAGTGCGGCGCGCACCAGATCGGCCCGGACCTCGTGGTCGCCGCCGAATCCCCCCACCGGGAAGTACCGGTCCAGCCCGAAGCGCGCGAGTTTCACGTAGGCACTGTCGCGGATGTTGCCCGTGCCCAGGGCCAGGGCCGCGCCCTGGTGTCCGTGCAGGGCCTCGACGAGTTCGCGGGCCCCGGGGAGCACGTGGGGGCCTTCGGCCGTGGCGTAGTGGTCGCGCATGCGCCGGGTGAATGCAGCCGCGAAGGCGTCGAAGTGGCGCTCGTAGTCGACGTCGGCGCCGAGCATGAGGCGGAAGATCCCCCGGTCGGTGTTGCCGTGGAAGCGCACCGTGTCGGATTCGGGCTCGCGGCCGACGACCTCGGCGAAGCTCTCGCCGAAGAGGCGACGCGTGATGGGTCCGTTCAGCAGGATCGTGCCGTCGATGTCGAAGACGATCAGTCGCATGGTGCTCCGTCGGGCGGGGGCAACGTCGGCATGGTAGGCTCGGGTCGGGTCTTCGGCATCCCGCGGGCCGGTTCGCGACGAATCGGGGTGTGGGGTCCCGACACCCAGGAGTCCCGATGATCCGTCTGCCCTGGCGAGAATCCGGCTGGAGTGCCCACGAGGCGGCTGCCCACCTGCTCGAGCGCTGTGCGTTCGGGCCGCGTCCGGGCGAGGTCGACGCCGTCGCGGCGCGCGGCCCCGCGGAATGGCTGGGTGGACAACTCGCCGGTGGACTCGCATCTCCACGGCTCGATCGGTTCCTCGAACGCGCGGCGACGCTCGATCTCGACAATCACGCGATCGTCACGACCTACCCCACCCTCGGCGAGGTCCGGCGCGCAGCCGTGCGCCACGGTGTCCTTCCCGAGGACGTGGACGACGATCCCACGCTGTACCGGTCGACTCTCCGCGAGTTCATGCGGCGGCGGGGACAGCGTCCGCAGCGCGAACTCTTCGCCGAGACCCTGGCCGCGAAGCTGTTGCGCGTGCTCCTCGACGAGAACCAGGTACGCGAGGTGCTCGTCGACTTCTGGTCGGACCACCTCTACGTGAGCGGTGCCGACCCCCGCGCGCGCCGCTTCGTCGGGACCTACGAGCGCGACGTGATCCGCCCGCACGTCCTCGGTCGCTTCGGCGACATGCTGCGTGCCAGCGCACGACATCCGGCCATGCTCCTGTACCTGGACACTGCCGGGTCGAGCCGGGCGCGCCCCAACGAGAACTACGCACGCGAGCTGCTCGAACTGCACACCCTCGGTGTCGAAGGCGGCTACACCGAGGACGACGTGCTCGAGGTCGCGCGGGCCTTCACCGGCTGGACGATGCTCCCCTTCGGCGAGGAGCGCGAAGGGGTCGAGCGCCGCGCGACCGGCCGACGTGCCCGGACCGCCGGCACGGTCGTCGACGGGGACTTCCTCTTCCGTCCCGACCGGCACGACACGACGGCGAAGACGGTCCTGGGTCGGCGCCTCCCCGCCGGCCGGGGCATCGAGGACGGCGACGACGTCCTCGAACTGCTGTCGACGCATCCGTCCACCGCGCGCTTCGTCAGCGCGAAACTCGCGCGGCGGCTCGTCCACGACGACCCCCCGGCCTCACTGATCGGGTCCATGGCCCGGACCTGGGAACGGACGGCGGGGGATCTCGGAGCGGTCACGCGAACCCTGCTCCGGTCCGAGGAGTTCTGGGACCGGTCGGTGCGGGCGGCCAAGATCAAGTCGCCGCTGGAGCTCGTGGCGAGTGCGGTGCGCACGACAGGTGCCACCGTGACCCGGCCACGGTCGCTGCACGAGCGGATCGCGCGCATGGGTCAGCCCCTGTACCGTTACCCGGCTCCCACGGGTTTCCCCGACCACGCCGAGGCGTGGGTGAACGCCGGTTCGTTGCTGCAGCGCATGAAGTTCGGGCTCGACCTGGCCGCGGGTGCGATCGAAGGGGTCGGTCTCGACCTGCTCGCCCTGAACGACGACCACGAACCCGCCGACCTGCGCGACGCCCTCCTCCACTACGGCGAACGTCTGCTGCCCACGCGCGATCTGTCCGGCGCGCTCGACTCGCTGGAGCGCGTGGCCCGCGACACCGGCCTGGTCGAGAAGATCGACGAGCGTGCCGCCCAGTCGCCGGCGCCTGCCGGCGAGGCAGCGGAGGTCGGCCCCCTCGACGGGACCCGGGAGACCAGCCGGGCCGAGCCGCTCGCGGCCGATGCCGACGCGACGACGGCTCCCGCCCCTGCGGCGCTCGCGCGCGCCGTGGGCGTGCTCCTGGGCAGTCCGCAGTTCCAGCGTCACTGACGCTCCGGGAGGCCCGACGTGCGACGCCGACACTTCCTGCAGTCCATGGCCGCCGCCGCGGCCGTCGCCGCGTGGCCCGGCGCGTGGATGGCCTTCGCCCGCGGCGCGGTGCGGCCTCCCGTGCTGGTGTGTGTGTTCCAGCGCGGCGCGATGGACGGGCTCATGGCCGTGCAGCCGCGGGCCGAAGGAGACCTGCCCCGTCTGCGGCCGCGTCTCGTGCTCGATCCCGCCCACGCTCCGGCACTCGGCATCGACCACCGGCTGCATCCCGCGCTGGCGCCCTTGCGCGCGTGGTTCGACCGCCGCGAGCTGGCGGTGGTGCACGGCGTGGGATCGCCCGATCCGACCCGCTCGCACTTCGAGGCCCAGGACTTCATGGAGACGAGCACACCGGGCGTGAAGAGCACCACGAGCGGTTGGTTGGCGCGCACCGTCGCCGCCCTCGGAGGCACGCCCTCACCGTGGCGTGGGCTGGCCTTGACGTCGGCGCGACCGCGGGCCTTCCACGGGGACACTCCGACGCTCTCGGTGGCCGACCTCGCCGAGTTCTCGCTCGGCGATCTTCCGGGCGCGGCGGTGGCGACACGAGGCTTCGAGTCCTTGTACGCCCGGACCACGCAGGAACTGCTGCACGACACCGGTCACGAGAGCTTCGACGCCCTGCGCGCGCTCGATCCCGCGCGTGTCCGCGCCTATCGCGCGGCTCCCGAGGCCGCGTATCCGAACACGCGTCTCGGTCTGGCACTGCGCCAGATGGCGATGGTCGTGAAGGAGGACGTCGGCCTGCGCGTGGGCTTCGTCGAGAGCCAGGGATGGGACACGCACGTGAACCAGGGGGCCGACCAGGGCGCCTTCGCGCGCAGCGCCGACGAACTCGCCCGTTCGATCCACGCCTTCCGCACCGATCTGGGCGAGCACGCCGACCGCGTGGTCGTGTGCACCATGACCGAGTTCGGCCGCACCGTGCACGAGAACGGCAACGCAGGGACCGACCATGGCCGTGCCTCCTGCTTCTTCGTGCTCGGTCCGCGGGTGCACGGCGGGCGCGTGCTGGGCGAGCTGCCGGAACTCGTACGGGCGGAACTGGAAGCCGGCCGCGACCTGCCCGTCACGACCGACTTCCGTGCCGTCTTCGCGGCCCTGCTGCGCGACCACCTGGGCGTGTCCACCGTCGACACGGTGCTCCCGGGCTACGCCGGTGGCGCGCTGCCGTTGTTCGCCTAGTCGAGCTCGCGCGCGATCGGGACGCGCTTCCACGCGCGGTCGAAGTAGGGCGTGCGCTCGTAGAAGAAGTTCAGCCGTGCACGCGGGTTCTCGGCGAACTCCGGATCCTGCAGACGCTCCTCGAACTCCTCGTTCAGCGCGGGATCCTCGGCCAGCATCTCGCGCGCCATGGGCTCCATGGCGTAGCTCTCGAAGTACTCGGTGCGCTGCAGCACCTCGAGCATGAAGCCCCACTGGAACACGCCGTCGGGCGACTGTGGCTCGAGCAGGAGCATGGCGAGGGTGCCGCGGTCCTGGTCGGTGGGCACGCGCAGCGAGCCCGGCCGGAACTCCACGGTGTCGACCTCGACGGTGGGTTCGCCGGCGTCGACGCGGGCCATGCCCTCGTAGGGACTCTCGGCCATGGTGGCGTCGGGGAAGCGCATCCGCTGCACCTCGAGCGAGCGCTCGGTGTCGATCCGCTCGTAGCCGACACCGTGCAGGTCGAGCAGCTCGGCGAGGTGGTTCCACTCGGCGGGGATCCAGTAGGCGGCCGGCCGGTCGACGAAGGTCACGCGCTCGGCGTTGCCCAGGATCGGGATCTCCACGGTGTGGGGCTCGCCGGTCCAGCGGACGACCTCGGTTCCGGTGACGTCGGACGGGGCCATCTCGCTGCGGATCGCGCGGAAGTCGATGGTGCCCAGGGGTTCGGGCGAGCGCGCGTAGTCGAGGTGCACGCGCTGCGGTCGGGCGGCGCGGTCGGCGGCGATCGCCTCGCGCAGACCGTCGAAGTGGTCGGCGGCCGCTCGCAGGTTCGCCTCGAGGAACACGTAGGTGCCCAGCACGCGGCGGCGGTAGGGCTTCAGCGAGTGGTTCTCGAGCAGCACCGTGGGCAGGTGGCGCGCGTCGCCGTAGCCGTTGCTGTACCGCGGGCCCGCGGTCCACTGGTACATGCCCCGGGTGATGTCGGTGCGGTCGACGGTGAAGATCAGCGGCCCCGGCACGTGGCCCGCCTCGTCGAGGGCGCGGTCGACGGCGCGGCGGTAGGGGCCGTCGAGCCAGGCGGCGATCGACGGCGACCAGCCGTGCGTTCCGTTGAACCCGTAGGTGATGTCGTACTGGTAGTCGGCTCCGTCGGTCACGTGCAGGTCGAGGTACAGGTCGGGGTCGCAGGCCTCGAGCGCGCGCAGCAGGTGCTGGGTCTCCAGTGCGCGCGCCTTGGCGTAGTCGCGGTTCAGGTTGAGGTTGCGCGCGTTCGTCCGCCATCCCTGCACCGTGGGCCCGCGCTGGTTCATGCGGTTGTGCTCGCCGCGGCGCTCGTGGCCGTCGACCGAGAAGATCGGCAGGAGGACCAGGTTCACCCGGTCGAGCAGGTCGCGCTTCGTCCCGAGCACCGTCATGTCGCGCAGGAGCATGAAGCCGGCATCCTTGCCGTCGATCTCGCCGCTGTGGATGCCCGCGTGGGCGAAGACCAGCGGGCGGTCGCTCGCGCGCAGGGCCTCGAAGGTGAACGCGCCTTCGCCCGAGGCGACGATCGCCTCGATCGGCCGTCCCTGCGGGCTGTCGCCGATCGAGACCATCGTGAGTTCGTCGGCCGCGTCGACCAGGCGCCGGGCCCAGGCCATGGTCGTCTCGTAGTCGGGCGAGGCGTAGCCGCCGCTCTTCTCGAAGTCGGTGGCCCACTCGTGGTCGGGTTCGAGCATCAGCTGGATGCTCGCCCCGTTCCAGGTCTCCACGGGCGGCAGGTGGTCGATGTGGTGGACGTCGAGGTCGGGGTCCTGCGCGGTGGCAGTGACAGCCAGGGTCAGGAGCAGGACGAGGGAGGTGATCGCTCGCATGGTGCACTCCGGGTCGGGGACGCGCCCGAAGATGCGCCCGTCCTCGGACGCGGTCAATGCCGGCGCGACCGCGCGGGTGACGGATCGGGGGGCTGCGGCTAAGTTGGGCCCTTCGACGTTTCCCCCCGCACCGACGATCCCGGAGGCAGCCGTGGCCGCGACCACGACCCCGGCGGTGTCTGCAGGCGCCTCGCTCGAACTCGACCTCACCCCGGCCCGCTGGGGCCTGCTGTCGAGCTTCGCGGCAGCCACCTTCCTGCTGATCCCGCTCGAGCAGTTCCTGATCGGGGGAGCGTTCTTCGTCGCGTCCCTGGTGCTGGTCGTGCGTGACGGGAATCCGGCCCTGCGCCGGCGCATGGGAGTGCTGCTGGGCTGCATCGCCCTGCTGGCGGTCACGCCGATCAACACCCAGCTCGAGCCGATCAAGTTCCTCACCCTGGGCGGACCCTTCCTGCTGGTCATCATCGTCCCGGCCGTGATCCTGGCCCGCACCGACCCCGGAGTGATCCGCTACCGCTTCTGGCCCACGCGCTTCCGCTGGCTCGATCTGTTCTACGTGGCGCTGTCGATCCCGCTCGCGGCCTTCGTGCTCGACTGGTACTTCGACGTGAATCCCTTCATGCCCTTCCAGTGGCCGCTGCCCGAACAGCAGGACGACAGCAAGATGACCATGCTGTTCTGGGGCATCAACGGCGTGGGCGTGTGGGACGAGCTGTTCTTCGTGAACACGGTGTTCGCGGTGTTCCGCAGTCTGTTCCGCTTCCGCGTGGCGAACGTGTTCCAGGCCGTGGTGTACATGTCGGTGCTCTACGACATGGCTTTCATCGGGATCGGCCCGGTCCTGGTGTACCTCTTCGCGCTCACCCAGGGCTCGATGTTCGAGGAGAGCGAAAACCTGCTCTACGTGCTCGTCGTGCACCTGATCGTGGACTACTTCCTGTACTGGCAGATCGTCATGGGCCACTACCCCGGCTACGTGCAGCAGGGGATCCTGCACTGACCCGGACTCAGCCCGAGCCGTTGCCCGTCGCGAGCACGTCGAGGGCCTCGCGGTAGCGGCGCGACAACCGAAGTTCCTCGCCGGTGTCCAGTCGGAGCTTCCAGTCGCCCTGCGGAGTCGGCTGCATCTCGCGGACGCGCTCGACGTTCACCACGGCCGAACGGTGGATCCGCACGAAACGGTGAGGGTCCAGACGGCGAGCCAGGCGGCTGATCGGCGAGCGGTAGAGGTGGCGACGGCCGTTCCGGTGCAGCTCGACGTAGTTGCCGGCGGCCGCGATCCACTCGACGCCGTCGAGGTCGACGATCTCCACGCGGCCACTGCCGCGGATCGCCAGGCGCTCGACGTGGTCCGGTCCGCGGGCCTCGGCCAGGAGGACCTCGAGCGCGGAACGCTGATCGACGGCCTGGGTGGCGGCGGCCCGGTCGATGCCCGCCCGTATCTCGTCGTCACCGGCCGGGATCGGCAGCGGGACGAAGCCGTGGGCGCGCAGCGGACCCCGGGTCGTCTCGTCCTCGGTCGCGCAGAACACCACCGCGGGCCAACGCCGGGGGGGCAGAGCGCGCAGGACGTCGTAGCCGTCGAGCTCGGGAAGGCCCGGTTCCACGAAGACGAGCTGCGGGCGGGACTGTTGGATCACCTCGAGAGCCCTCACGCCGTCGGAGGCCTCGCCCACCAGGCGCAGGTCGGCCCGGCCGGCCAGGGCCCGACTCAGGGCGCGACAGGTCGGGTCGTCGGCCACGGCGAGGACCACCGAACGCGGGGCGCTCACGAGCGGCCTCCGCGGCCGGACCGGAACACGGGACGATGAAGGGAACAGGGCACGGGGAGCCTCCCGGGGTGTCAGGCTCCGTCAACGTACGGAGACGCGACGGCCGCGGACAAGTGGACGACGCGGCCGTTCGCGCCTTTGTTGCAATCGCCGCGCGGAGCAGGTTTGACACCCCTCCGCCGCCTTCCTACTGTTGCCCCAATTCTGCGGCACACACCGACCGGCGAGGAGCTCGTCCATGACCTCCAGGATCCGCCCCGAAGGGCTGACCTTCGACGACGTGCTGCTCGTCCCTCGCTACAGCGAGATCATCCCGGCCGATTGCGACGTGAGAACGCGTCTCACCCGCGGAATCGAGCTCAACACCCCGCTCGTCTCGGCCGCCATGGACACCGTGACCGAGGCCGATCTGGCCATCGCCATGGCGCGCAGCGGTGGCATCGGCATGATCCACAAGAACATGACGCCCGAGGAACAGGCCTCGCACGTGGACCGGGTGAAGCGCTCGGAGAGCGGCATGATCACCCGGCCCATCACCCTGAGCGCCGAGCACCGGGTGAGCGAGGCCATGGCGCTCATGCGAAAGTTCCGGATCAGCGGGATCCCGGTCACGCGCGACGGCAAGCTGGTCGGTATCCTCACCAACCGCGACCTGCGCTTCATCGAGAACGTCGACGAGCCCATCTCCACGCACATGACCAGCGAGCAGCTCGTGACCGCACCCATGGGAACGAGCCTCGAGGAGGCCTCGCGGATCCTGCACGAACACCGGATCGAGAAGCTCCCGGTGGTCGACGCCGAGTTCAACCTGCGCGGGCTGATCACGATCAAGGACATCCAGAAGAAGCTGGACTACCCCGACAGCTGCAAGGACGCCGACGGACGCCTGCGCGTCGGCGCGGCGCTGGGGACCAGTGCGGATCTGATGGAACGCGCCGAGCGGTTGCGGGACGCCAACGTCGACGTGCTCACGCTCGACTCCGCGCACGGCCACACGAAGAACGTGATCGACGCCGCCCGGCGGGTGAAGAAGGAGTTCCCCGACCAGCAGCTGATCGTGGGCAACGTGGCCACGGCCGAGGGCGCGCGCGCCCTGATCGATCTCGGCGCCGACGCCATCAAGGTCGGCATGGGCCCGGGCAGCATCTGCACCACGCGTGTCGTGGCCGGTATCGGCGTGCCGCAGATCTCGGCGATCATGGAGACGGTCGAGGTCGCCGCGAAGCACGACGTACCCGTGATCGCCGACGGCGGGATCAAGTATTCCGGTGATCTGGTGAAGGCGCTGGCCGCCGGCGCCGAGAGCGTCATGCTGGGCAGTCTGTTCGCCGGGACCGAGGAGAGCCCCGGCGAGACCATTCTGTACGAAGGCCGTCAGTACAAGGTCTACCGCGGGATGGGATCGATGAGCGCCATGCAGGAGGGCAGCAAGGACCGCTACTTCCAGGCGGCGACCGACAGCGTCGAGAAGCTCGTGCCCGAGGGCATCGAGGGCCGCGTTCCGTACAAGGGCAAGGTCCGCGACAGCGTCTACCAGCTCATGGGTGGGCTGCGTTCGGGCATGGGCTACTGCGGAGCGGGCACGTTGAAGGAACTGCGCGAGGACACCGAGTTCCTGCGGGTGAGCCCGGCGGCCGTGCGCGAGAGCCACCCGCACGACGTGACGATCACCAAGGAAGCTCCGAACTACCCGCGGCCCTAGCCCCATGGACGGGCGCTCCCTCCCCGATCCCGCGCAGGTGCTCGACCGGGCGCGGGCGGCGGGCTTCGACGCCGCCGGCATCGCACCCGTTTCGGTGCCCGAACACGAGGAACCCCTCCGCGCGTGGTTGGCCGCCGGCCACCACGGCGGCATGGAGTGGATGACGCGCAACACCGAGGTGCGCGTCGACCTGCGCACGCGCTTCTCGTGGGCGCGCAGCGCGATCGTGGTGCTGCGCTCGTACCGAGTCGATCCCGGTCGGAGCGGACTCGCGCGCTTCGTGTCGAGCTACGCGCAGGGGGTCGACTACCACGACGTCCTGCTCGAGCGCCTGCACGATCTGGAAGCGGTGTTGCGCGCCGACGATGCGGGTTTGCAGTCCCACGCCTACGTCGACACCGGCCCCGTGCTCGAACGCCAGCTCGCCGAGGCGGCGGGCCTGGGCTGGACGGCGAACAACACCTTGTTGCTGCACCCGCAGCACGGCAGCCGCTTCTTCCTGGGTGTGCTGATCACCGACCTGCCGCTCGAACCCACGCCGGCGAAGTCCGGATCGTGCGGGACCTGCCGCGCCTGCCAGCCCGCGTGTCCGACCGGTGCTTTCGTCCGGCCCGGTGTGCTCGATGCCCGTCGTTGCATCAGCTACCTGACCATCGAACACCGCGGTCCGATCCCGCGCGCGCTGCGCCCGGCCATGGGGCAGTGGTTGTTCGGCTGTGACCTGTGCCAGACGTGTTGTCCGTTCGAGATCGGTGCTTCCGATGCCGGCGATCCGGCCTTCGAGGGGTCGGAGGCGTTGCTCGAGGTGTCGTTGTCGTCCTTGCTCCGCCTGGACGATGCGGAGTTCCGCGCGCGCTTCCGCAGGACGCCGTTGTGGCGCCCACGGCGGCGGGGACTGCTGCGCAACGCGTTGATCGTGGCGGCGAACGGCGAGCACTTCGACTGCGTGCCGGCGGCGGTGGACCTGCTCGGCGACGCCGAGCCCGTGCTGCGGGAGGCCGCGAGCTGGATGCTGGCGACGTTGGGCGTCGAGGATGCGCGGCCGGCGATCGCGACGGCGCGGGGGTGTGAGGACGAGGAGTGGGTCGTGGCCGGGATGGACGAGGATCTCGGGCGGTTGGGTGTGCGGTGATGCGGGGAGGGCGGGGCGCGTTCATTCCCTGGAGGGCGCGTTCGTTCCCTGGAAGCCGCGCTCATTCCCTGCAAGCCGTGTTCGTTCCCTGGAAGTCGCGGTCGTTCGTCGGTCGACGGTTCGATTCCGGGAGACTCGGGCGATTCGTTCCTCGTGGGTTTCCGGGCGGAACTTCCCCGACGGGTCCTTCTGGTGTGGGCGCTTCCGCGGCGGAAGTGGGGTGTGCGGTGGAGTCTCGTCGTCGGTCTCTCGTTCGCCGGTGATCCCGACAACGCGGCTCGTCGCCCCGTCGGCGTCGATCGAGACGAGTTCGACGTCCATCTGCCCGTGCAGCACGTGGACCGCGTCCGCACTCGGCCCATACGGTGGGCGTCGCCGAGCAGGACTCCTTCGCCGATCTCGGCGCTGCGCCAGCGCAGGCGGGTGTCGATCGGGGCGCCGCCTGGGACCGAAGGAATCATGCGGACGGGGGAGGTTTCGAGCAACACCCGCGGGAACGGCGGCGATTGGCGATGATGTCACTTCCGGTGCGGAAGTCGGAGTTCCCGCGCGGAACATCCCCATCGGACCTCCTTCCGACCACGTCCGCGGCGGAAGTGAGCGTGGTTGGCCGCGTGCTCGACCTCCGCCGCAGCGACCACGGTCTGGATACCGCCGACGACGAAGCCCGGCCGCTACGACGAGCGACCGGGCCGTGGGTTCCGACCGGAACGCGTTCACTTCAGCAGCGTGATCTTCCGCGTCCTCACCTCACCGGCACCAGTGGCCTTCACGAAGTAGACACCCGACGAGACCGACGATCCGTTCGCATCCCGACCGTTCCACGTCACCGTGTGCTCACCGGCCGTGTGGTGGCCGTGGGCGAGCGTCGCGACGACGCGGCCCCGCGGGTCGATCACGTCGACGCGCACGGGTCCGGCCTCGGCCAGGCCGAAGCGGATCTGCGTGCGCGGGTTGAAGGGATTCGGCACCGCGTTCTCGAGCGTCAGTGCGCGGGCGACGGTGGCGCTCGGCGCCGAGGTGGACGTCGCGCACGACTCGAGACCCTCGCGCACGAGATCGCGGAACAACTCCTGGGTCACGTCGAACAGGCGCTGGGTGTCGATCGCGTCGTCGAGGAACAGGCCGAAGACGTAGTCACGATCCGAGAAACGGCTCCGCACGCATTCGGGGATCTGGATCGTTCCCGCCACCGAGACGAACTCCTTGCCGTTCAGCGTGTAGCCACCGGGCTTCCACGCCCATTCCATCTCGTCGAGATAGGTCGCGGCCAGGTGCGAGACACCGGTCGCGTTCGCCTCGTCGACGACCATCTGCTGGATCTGGTTCGTCAGCCACCACTGGTCGGTCGCGGGCGTCAGGTGGCTCTGCATGGTCTCGTAGAACCCGGTCCGCACGGTCGAGAGCGCCGCACCGTTCACGATCTGCTCGTACAGGTTGCCCGCGTCGCGCAACGTGAGTTCGTTCGGAGCCGTCACCGCCGGCGTGCCGCAGCCCAGCGGCGCGTGGTTGAGATCGCTGTCGGTGCTGACGCCGCCGAAGGTGCGCACGGAGTTCATGATGTCGAACTCGCCGTAGCGGGCCCGGATCGCCTCGGTGGCGGGGTTGTCCGAGTACCACATCATCAGGCGCGTGGTGTCGTACAGGCTGCGTGCCACGGTCGGGCTGCCACCGGCCGGACAGCTGTTGCCGATGATCGTCTCGTCGTAGGAGATCAGGCTGTTCGTCTGGTCGACACCGGTCGCGATCATCCGCCACGCGTGGAAGTGGTGGAAGATCTTGATCGTGCTCGCCGGTTCGAACCGGAAGTCCGGATTGAGCGAAGCCAGGGTGGGCCCGTTGAGCTGTCGCAGGTACAGGCCGGTGGTTCCGTCGCTTCCGTAGCCGAGTTCCTCGGCCAGGCGCGTGGTGAGCGCGTTCGCGTTGTTGGTCAGGGCGACGGCGTACCGCGTGCCGCTGACGGTCGCATAGGGCTCGATGTCGACGATGCGGGATCCCGTCTGGTTCACGAGGTCGGTGACCCCACTCGCGGTGAATCCGTAGTACCACCACCAGTTCGACTCGGGTGGCATCATGATCACGTCGAAGCGTGTTCCGTCGGCCGCACCTACGACGTCGAGGTCGACGACGCGGTATCCCGTCTCCTGGATCTGGGCCGTGACGAAGGCCTCGTCGACGTTCACCCACCAGTACCAGCCACTGGCGTCGTTGCCCGTGTTCTCGACCATGATGCCGTCGTAGAGGGTGCCGCCGGCCGTCCCGCGCGACTCGATGTCGATCAGACGCGCGCCGTTCTGGTCGAGCAGGCTGCTCATCTGCGACACGGTGCGGCTGGTGTACCACCACCACGTCTTCTCTTCGGCGCCGGTGTTGTTCACCATGATCACCGCGAAGCGGTCGTCGGCGTAGCGCTCGATGTCGATCAGCCGGGCCTGGTTGGTGTCGAGCAGGTTGCCCACGTCGGTGAAGTCCGCGCCGTAGTACCACCACCAGCTCGACACCTGGTGCACGCCAGCGTTCTGGACGAACGCGGCGGAGAAGCGCAGGGGATCGGCCGACTGGACCTCGATGTCGATCAGCCGGGCGCCGGTGTCGTCGATGAGGTCGGTGACCTGCTGCGGCGTGACGTTGTGCAGCCAGTACCACTCCGACGGCGTGCCGTCGAGGCGCTCGCCGGGAGCGGGGATCGCGTGGGCGGTGGTGGTCTGCAATACGAGCAACAGACTGACCAGGGTGGCGACACGGGAGAGCATGCGGCGCATGGTGGTCCTTTCGGGTTCAGGGGCCGGCAGAGGCCTGGTTTTCATGAGAACGCGCGATGACCGTGCAACCGCACAGGTGAAGTTCCGAGATCTCCGATGGAGCCTCGGGACGATCGGTCCGGATCGTGGCTCTCGGCCGGTGCAGGACGCAGGACTCAGGGGACGACGGAAAGCGTCGCCTCGGCGCTCCAGTGATTGAGCAGCGTGTCGCCCTTCACGAAGGCGAAGACCAGACGGTTCACCTTCGGGGTCTCGATCTCCACGAATCGCTCGTCGTGGGTGGCGTCGTACTCGAACACATAGCCGGTCCACGGCGTCCCGGTGTCCTGTCCCATGTCCATCTCGAAGTCGCGGTGGGGGGCTCCCAGACGGACACGGACGTCGGCGATGGTCATGCCGACCTCGAGCGCTCTGATCTGATCGTCGGAGAAGGGGCGGTACTCGATCCGCGGTCCCGTCGTGGCGCAGGCGGTGAGACCGGTCGCGGCCAGGACGGCGAGAACCACACCGGCGGTGTTTCGCATGGCCTTCATCGCTGTCCGACCTCCAGTTCGGCCAGCCGGCTCCGGCGTGACCAGTAGTAGGGCTCGAAGTCGGCCCAGATCTGCTCGACGGTGTCGCGACGGAGCCGGATCCGCAGCCGTTCGTCCGTCTCGGAGGTCAGGACGTGGAGCACGAGCTCGGGCCAGGTGCCATCGTCGTTCGGCGCGAAGATCGCGGGGTCGTAACGGTACTGTCCGGCGCGAACGCGATTCGCTCCCGGCTCGGACGACTCCTCGATACGGCGTGTGGCCATGTCGAACTCGATCCACGACATGTCGCGGTCGAGCTCCTCGACCGACTCGCCGTCGCGGAAGAGCACGAAGCGCTCGAGTCCCTCCTCGAACCGTGCCGACACCTCGCCCGTCCATACGGACCGGGACACGTCGAGTTCGGGGAAACCCATGATGTCGACGGTGGGCTTCCACGCTCCGAGGTCCTCGTTCCATTCCTTCAGGTCCCCGAACCCCGCATCCGTGGTCTCCCCGGCCGATGTCGGCGCCGCGTGATCGATCTGTCCCCTCTTGCCCATGTGATAGCGATGCGGTGGCGTCGTCACGTAGATCCTGAACCTCGGCATGTAGACGGGGTGCGCCGTGGATTGTGAATCCGCCGAGGCCCGCACCCACCGGGGCGCGTCGGGGCTCGCGACTTCATACGGTGTGTCGGGCCGATCCTTCTGGAGAGCAGCGAACCGCAGGTGTGGCAACGGGAACGAACCTGCAGGGTACGGCTGCAGCAGCCGGTCGGACGGCACGTCGTCCGGATCGAGTGCCCGGAGGGCGTCGTCGAGTTCCCGCGTGACGACGTCGGCGCGGATCACGCCGGCCAGTCCCGCCCCCACCGCCGCGACGTCACCGAAGGTGCTGATGCCGAGCACTTCTCCGGCGGTGTTGAAGACGGGACCACCCGAACTCCCCGGATTGATGTTCAGATCACAGATCAGAGCATTCGAACTGGTGCGGCTGACCACTCCGGTGGTCAACGCGCGCTCCTGGTGGAGCGGACTGCCGATCGCGATCACCCGCTCCCCGGTCACGGCCAGTTCGTCGTTCCGACGGAACGTGACCACTTCGAGCCCTTCGACGACGGAGGGATGGACACGCAGGAATGCGACGTCCCTCTCCCGGTCGATGTGCGCGATCGTCGCCTCGACCCTGCGCTCGTCGTCGAGACGCACGCGGATCCAGTCCCCGTTCTCCACGACGTGGGCATTGGTGGCGATCAGCCCCTGCGCGTCGACGAGGAAACCGCTGCCGCGCGCGAATTCGGCGTTGACGGTGAACGTGCTGGGCGCGAAGCGGTCGAAGACCGCGGCCTCGGCGCTGATCTCGCGTTCCTGGGCGAGGGCCGGTACGGTCATCAGTGCGGCGATCAGCAAGGCTCCGCGGTGGGTGTGGAAACGTGGCATTCTTCCTCCGCTGGCGGCAGAAGGGGCCTTCGCGGTCGATCGTATGGGCCGATCGGCCGGGGGCCCTCCGAGACCGGGAGGCCGCCGGGGGCATCGCGCACCGATCCGCGGCCGGACATCCCAGGAAGGGGCGAACTCCTCAGCTCCTTCTTCGGTAGACGAACGCTTTCGCCGAACCGAACGTGCCCGCGCACGGTCGCGACGGATTCCGGGTCGATTGGCGAACAACTCGTATTGATTTCGTGATACATTCAGGGGCATCTGCGCCCAACAGATCACGAAGCCCCCGACCGCTCCCGGAAAGGCTCTAGCACAATGCGCTCGCAGTGGACCCGATGGTTCCTCCTGTCCACTCTTCTCATCGTCGTCTCCGGGGAGACGGCGCACGCCCAGTACTCCGAGGCCGATACCCTGGCGGCCGTGGCCCCCGGACTCGTCTACCGGGAGTACTCCCGGATCATGACCGGCAACGATTGGCGGGTCACCGACCCGGACGCGCCCTTCGAAGGGCCGTCGTACAACTCACCGTCGACCTTCCTTCCGAACCCCGAGTTGGAGCTCACCGTGGATGACCTCCAGGGGGCGATCCGCGCCGTCGCGGTGATCGACGTCTGGGGGGGGCACGTCGGGACGATCGGCAAGCAATTCCGGCTGAACGACAGCACCTGGATCGACGTGCCCGACATCGAGAACACGCCGAGTTCTCCGGAGTGCTACGTGCATCAGGTGTCGCTCGAGGTGGAGGTGCCGCTGGAGCACCTCGTCGAGGGCATGAACGTGCTCGAAGGCACATCGGGGCCGCAGACCTGCTTCGATTTCGGCTGGGGCCAGTGGGGCTGGTACGGGTTCATGCTGCGGATCTACTACGACCCCTTGCAGAAGGCGGCTCCGGCCGGGAACATCGTGTCTCCGGCCGACGGCGGAGTGCTGCGCGAGAATCCGATGTTCGAGATCGAGGCCATGAGTCCCGTGGGAGTCACCCGGGTCGACCTCGTCGGTCTGTACGACGCCTACGACGCCGACGGCGACGGCGTGTACCGTGAATGGCAGCAGAACTACCACCGCCCGACGAAGAACGATCCCTCGATGGTCGTGCGCGACCACATGGGAACCGCGACCACCGCGCCGCACCGGGTCACATGGGACACCCAGTGGATCCCGGATCAGGACCCGGAATCGATCGAGGCCGTCGCGCGCATCCGCGACTCCAGTGGACTGTGGTTCGTGACCGACCGGGTGACCGGGCTGTCCCTGGACCGCCCCGGAGTGGATGTCCGTCTGTACCGGCCGAGCGACGTTCCGAGGAGCTACTGGGTCAGGGCCGGGCGGACGAGATCGAGCACCGTCCAGATCGCCTCGTCGCACGATCTGACCGACGTCCAGACCGCCCGCCTGCTCACCCGGACCTGGAACGGAATCGCGGGGCAGTCCGAGCCGGGCGAGGACCACTGGACGCGCGTGAACGGGTGGACCACGCCGACCTACGGCGTAGACCACTTCTACGCGTTCGATCAGGTGGAACTGCCGGTGGGAATCCTGGCGAACGGGACCAACCAGATCGAGTACTACGCCGAGTCGACGCACCACGGCGTCGAGGTGCTCTGGCCGGGCCCGGCCGTGGTCGCTCGCTTCGAGGATTTCTCGGACGTCGCCGCGTACGTGTCCGACGCTCCCGACGACGCCATGGTGGTCGAGGGTCAGTCGGCGACGTTCTCGGTGAGCACGCTCGGTGCCGAGCCGACCACCTACCAGTGGCAGCGCGACGGAGTGGACATCGAGGGCGCCACCGACCCGACGTTCACGACTCCGCCCACGACCGCGGCGGACGACGGCGCGCGTTACCGGTGCGTGGTGTCCAACGCCTTCGGGGGCGAGTCCAGCCCCGAGGCGACGCTGACGGTTCTCGTGCCCGGCCCGCGGGTGACCGACGGACAGCTGGTCCTCTACACGTTCGAAGAGGCCGGTGGCGACACGGTGTTCGACCGCTCGGGAACGGAGAGCCCGGCGGATCTCGTGATCGAGGACACCTCCGCCGTGACGTGGTCCGATGGTGCCCTGACGGTGGACGGTTCCACCGTGATCTCGACGTCGGATCCACCCTCGAAGGTCATCGACGCGGCGCGAGCGAGCAACGCCTTCACCATCGAGGCCTGGATCGAGCCTGCGAACACCTCCCAGACCGGTCCGGCGCGCATTCTCACGCTGTCTTCGGGGCCCTTCGCGCGCAACTTCCTGCTCGGGCAGGGGGTGTTCGGGGGAGCCTCCGACGTGTTCGACGTGCGGTTCCGGTCGACCGGGACCGATGCGAACGGACAACCCTCGCTGACGTCTCCCGAGGGATCCCTGGAGACACTCGCGAGCCACGTGGTCTTCACGCGTCGCCCGAGTGGGACGACGTCGATCTTCGTCGATGGCGTGGAAGTCGCCCGCGGCACGAACCCGGGTGACCTGTCGAACTGGGACGAGACCTTCCGTCTGGCGCTCGGCAACGAACTCTCGGGCGACCGGCCGTGGTCGGGGACCTTCGACCTGATCGCCCTCTTCGGTCGGGCCCTCAGCAGTGAGGAAGTCGTCCAGAATTTCGCGGCGGGTCCCGCACCGACCGGGCAGGCGACATCGACTCCGCCGGCGCGTGGCTTCGATCTCGCCATGAACCGCCCGAATCCGTTCAACCCGCGTACGTCGATCTCCTTCGAACTTCCGGCCGCGGCAGAGGTCTCGCTCGCCGTCTTCGACCTCCGTGGTCGTCGGATCATCGATCTCGTTCGCTCTCGGCGCGAGGCGGGCGTACACCACGTGGTCTGGGACGGGCGCGACGCGCGCGGCAGTGGTGTTTCCAGCGGCGTCTATCTCTACCGGATCGACGCGGTGACCGATGACGGGCGCACCTTCCGTCATGCGCGGCGGATGACCCTGCTCGAGTGATCCTTCGACTCTTCGTCAGACCGAGAAGGGCCCGGCCATCGGCAGATGGTCGGGCCTTCGTCTGCCGGTCGGGTGACCTTGCATGGGGTCGGTGCCTCCACCGCGTCTTCGGCGTCGTCGGGGTCGTGCCCGGAGGGGCGGGCCTGGGCAGAACCCCGACCGTCTTCCGGCCGCTGCTCCGGGACATCGGCGAAGTGGTCTCGCGTGCTGCGGAGCGCTCGCGGACGGCGGCAGCCACCCTGGACACCCCGCCCACCCTTGACTAGCCTCACCGGATCGCCGGCGCCGACCCCACACGCCGGCCGCGCACCCACGACGCCCGCAGGCGGGAGCCCGATCCATGGCCATCGACGAACCCACCCCGACCGACGCCTCCGGCGCCGACCGGCCCGCACGCGACTTCATCCGCGAACGCATCCGCGAAGACCTGGCGAAGGGCGCCAACGGCGGCCGTGTCCACACGCGCTTCCCACCCGAGCCGAACGGCTACCTGCACATCGGCCACGCCAAGAGCATCACACTGAACTTCGGCGTGGCCGAGGAGTTCGGCGGTAAGTGCAACCTGCGCTTCGACGACACCAATCCTCTGAAGGAAGAAGAGGAGTACGTCGAGTCGATCAAGCGCGACATCCACTGGCTGGGTTTCGACTGGGACGACCGCGAGTACCACGCCAGCGACTACTTCGATCAGCTCTACGAGTGGGCGCAGCACCTGGTCCGCGAGGGCAAGGCCTACGTCGACGAACAGTCGCTCGACGAGGTCCGCGCCACGCGGGGCACGGTGAAGGAACCGGGAACGCCGAGTCCCTGGCGCGACCGCCCGCCGGAGGAATCGCTCGACCTGCTCGAGCGCATGAAGCGGGGCGAGTTCGAAGAAGGCCGCTACGTCCTGCGCGCGAAGATCGACATGGCGGCCAAGAACATGCAGATGCGCGATCCGCTCATGTACCGGATCCGCCATGCGACGCACCACCGGACGGGCGACACCTGGCACATCTACCCGATGTACGACTTCGCCCACGGTCTGAGCGATGCGATCGAGGGCGTCACGCATTCCCTCTGCACGCTCGAGTTCACCGACAACCGTGATCTGTACGACTGGTTCGTCGACAATTGCCCGACTCCTCACGAGCCGGACCGGCCCTACCAGTTCGAGTTCGCGCGGCTGAACCTCACGCGCACGGTCATGAGCAAGCGCAAGCTCCTGCGTCTGGTGCAGGACGGCATCGTCGACGGTTGGGACGATCCGCGCATGCCCACGATCAGCGGCATGCGGCGCCGTGGGTACCCACCCGAGGCCATCCGTGCCTTCGCCGAGAGCGTGGGCGTGGCCAAGAACAACTCGGTGATCGAGTTCGAGCGTCTGGAGTACTACGTTCGCGAGCATCTCAACCAGCACGCCCCGCGCGTGATGACGGTGCTGAAACCCCTGAAGCTCACGATCACCGACTGGCCCGAGGGCCATGTCGACTGGCTCGAGGCCGAGAACAATCCCGAAGACCCGGAGGCCGGCACGCGGCAGGTGCCCTTCACCGGCGAGTTGTGGGTCGAGCGCGACGACTTCCGCGAGGACGCGCCGAAGAAGTGGTTCCGCCTTTCTCCCGGCAGGGAAGTGCGGTTGAAGCACGCCTACCTCGTCACCTGCGACGAGGTCGTGAAGGACGACACCGGCGAAGTGGTCGAGCTGCGATGCAGCCACGACCCCGAATCGCGGGGCGGCGAGGCGCCCGACGGGCGCAAGGTGCGCGGCACCCTGCACTGGGTCAGCCGCCCTCACGCCGTCGACTGCGAGGTGCGTCTGTACGACCACCTGTTCGAGGGCGAGTACCCCGAGGCCGAGGGCCGCGACTACACGGAGTCCCTGAACCCGGACTCGCGCGAGGTGATCGACGACGCCAAGACCGAGACGGTGCTCGGCGACAAGGAGCCCGGCTGGACCTGCCAGTTCTTCCGGCACGGCTACTTCGTGGTCGATCCCGACAGCACGCCGCAGAAGAAGGTCATGAACCGCAGCGTCTCGCTGCGCGACAGCTGGGCCAAGATCGAGAAGAAGCTCGGCGGCAAGGGCTGAGCCCGGCCGGACAGGATCGGGCTCGTCGAGCGCTCCCGGCCGCCGCCGCGTCGGTCGAACGCTACCGTTGTCCGCCGGGTGGCCGGATCACGAGGTCGGCCGGGACCTCGCGGTCGCCGTCGTCGGTCCCGCCGAAGGGCCGGGCGGGCACGTCCTCGAACTCACCGTCGGACTCGAACGCGGCCCACCAGTCGGAGGTGGGGTCGTAGCGCAGGTCGTCGTCGGTGTCCTTGATCGCCACCACGAAGTAGCGCCGTTCGAGTTCCAGGTACTCCAGCCGGTAGCGTTCGGGGTCGTCCACGAGTGGGGTGTCGTCGACGACCACGACCGCCGACGCGATGTCGCCCTGGGCGTCGGCCCAGGTCTCCGGCTGCGACGGGTTGAACACCGTGTCGCGGACGAGGGCGAAGACCACCGTGCCCTCGGGGTCGACGGTCCGCCGGTCGGCACTGGTCAGCTGCCCGGCGATCCCGATCTCGAAGATCCGTTCTTCGTCGACATCGAACGACACCGAGTGGGGGATCGCCATCTCGAACCCGTCGATCAGCAGGTGGTAACCGACGGCGTCCGGATCGAGTTCGACGTCGGACCACGTCCACTGGCGACGGCTCGCCGGATCGTTCGGTTCGAACGCGCCGGCCGAGGCGGGCATAGGGTACAGCCACGCCTCGAGGGACGACGGTGCGGCCCGGCGCTTGAAGATCA